>NZ_JBEYRP010000002.1:199622-480647 GCF_040704085.1 Streptomyces sp. NPDC047841 | reverse complement strand
GACGTCGTCACCGGGCTGGCGGCGCTTGAGGGCGATCAGCTCCATCAGGCAGGCGGTGAGTTCCTCGTTGGCGCGCAGGGCCCCCCACCCCGCGGGGCGCTCAGCCCTCCAGCACCCTGACGGGCAGCGCCCGCAGCGCCCCCGCCAGCGAGGCTGGACGGCCTGCGCAGGGTGTGAGTCCGCCGTCGGCCGATCGCGGCGCCACCGCGGCCGGCCGCGCGGTCCCCCGCACCCCTGCAGGGGGCTCAGCCCTCCAGCACCCTGACGGGCAGTGCCCGCAACGCCTGCCGCAACGGGCCCAAACTGCTGCGGCAAGACCTCCTCGGCACACCCGTACGGAACTCAAGCGGGAGTTCGGCAGGAGGCGGACCCGCGCCCCGCCAGCTCCTCGTACTCCGCAGATGCGGCCGGATGGCCTGCGCACGGAGTGAGTCCACCGTCGGCCGGCCGCGCGGTCCCCCCACCCCGCGGGGCGCTCAGCCCTCCAGCACCCTGACGGGCAGCGCCCGCAACGCCTGCCGCAACGCCCCCGCCAGCTCCTCGTACTCCGCGGCGCGAGCCGCCCCCGCGCGCATCGCGAACGCGACCCGGCGGCTGGGGGCCGGCTCGGCGAAGTACCCGGTCAGCAGCTGGCTGCTACGGGTGGTCTCCAGCTTCAGCGCGGTGCGCGGCAGCAGCGTGCAGCCGAGTCCGCCGGCCACCAGCTGGACCAGCGTGGACAGACCGGCGGCCGTGGTGGTGACCGGCGCGTCCTCGCGGCCGGCCTCCCGGCAGATGTCCAGCGCCTGGTCGCGCAGGCAGTGGCCCTCGTCCAGGAGGAGCAGGTTCAGCTCCCGCAACGCCTCGCGCGGGATGCCCTCCCGGCCGCCGAGCCGGTGGTCGAGCGGGGTGACGAGCACGAAGTCCTCGTCGAAGAGGGGGAGTTCGACGACCCCGGGGACACCGAGCGGCACGGCGAGCAACAGCAGGTCGAGTCGCCCGGAGTTCAGTCCCTCGACCAGGGTGGCCGTCTGCTCCTCGTGCACCTGGAGGTCGAGGTGCGGGTAGCGGTCGTGGACGAGCCGCAGCACGGCCGGCAGCAGGTACGGGGCCACCGTGGGGATCACCCCGAGGCGCAGCGCCCCTGTGAAGGGCGCCCGGACCGCCTCGGCCTCCTCCAGCAGCGCGCCCACCGCGTCCAGCACCGCCTTGGCCCGCACCGCCAGCCGCTCCCCCGCGGGCGAGAGCAGCACCTTGCGGGTCGTACGCTCGAGGAGGGTCACGCCGAGGGTCTCCTCCAGGGCCGAGACCGCACCCGAGAGGGCGGGCTGGCTCATCCCGATGGCCGCCGCCGCGTCCCGGAAGTGCAGATGCTCGGCCACGGCGGCGAACGCCCGCAGCTGCGCCAGGCTCGGCTGCCGGCGCTTGCCGTTGCTCACGGTCACTGATAACTACCTCCGATCAACCTGACCGAGTGTAGCTATTTCACTAATCAATGCACCCTGTGCCACCATCGATCACGTCCAACCCATGGGAAACACCCCAAAAGGGAAGTTTCTTCGCTGCAAGGAGAGCGCGTGCTCACTGTCGGTGACAAGTTCCCCGAGTTCGATCTGACCGCCTGCGTCTCGCTGGAGAAGGGCAAGGAGTTCGAGCAGATCAACCACAAGTCCTACGAGGGCAAGTGGCTCGTGGTCTTCGCCTGGCCCAAGGACTTCACGTTCGTGTGCCCGACCGAGATCGCCGCGTTCGGGAAGCTGAACGACGAGTTCGCCGACCGCGACGCCCAGATCCTCGGCTTCTCGGGTGACTCCGAGTTCGTCCACCACGCCTGGCGCAAGGACCACCCGGACCTGACCGACCTGCCGTTCCCGATGATGGCGGACCCCAAGCACGAGCTGATGCGCGACCTCGGCATCGAGGGCGAGGACGGCTACGCCCAGCGCGCCGTCTTCGTCGTGGACCCGAACCACGAGATCCAGTTCACGATGGTCACCGCCGGTTCCGTGGGCCGCAACCCCAAGGAGGTCCTGCGGGTCCTGGACGCCCTGCAGACCGACGAGCTGTGCCCCTGCAACTGGACCAAGGGCGAGCAGACCCTCGACCCGGTCGCGCTGCTGGCTGGTGAGTGACCCGTGTCGCTCGACTCCCTGAAGTCCCGTATCCCGGACTACGCCAAGGACCTGAAGCTCAACCTGGGCTCGGTCATCGGCAACTCGGACCTGCCCGCGCAGCAGCTGTGGGGCACGGTGCTGGCGACCGCCATCGCCTCCCGTTCCCCCATCGTGCTGCGTGAGCTGGAGCCGGAGGCGAAGGCGAACCTCTCGCCGGAGGCGTACCAGGCCGCCAAGTCGGCCGCCGCCATCATGGCGATGAACAATGTCTTCTACCGCACCCGGCACCTGCTGTCCGACCACGAGTACGGCACCCTGCGCGCGGGCCTGCGGATGAACGTCATCGGCAACCCGGGCGTGGAGAAGGTCGACTTCGAGTTGTGGTCGTTCGCGGTCTCCGCGATCAACGGCTGTGGCATGTGCCTGGACTCGCACGAGCAGGTGCTGCGCAAGGCCGGTGTGGAGCGCGAGACCGTCCAGGAGGCGTTCAAGATCGCTTCCGTGGTGCAGGCGGTCGGCGTCACCCTGGACGCCGAGGCCGTGCTGGCCGAGTAAGCCGTACGCCGAGGACCCCGCTCACTCCTGGTGGGCGGGGTCCTCGGCGTTCTGGGGCACCGCCTCTTCCGCTGTCTCTTCGGCTGCCTCTTCCACTGCCTCTTCCGCGGGCTCGGCCGCGGTGTGGTGCTCGGCCTCCTGCGAGTACTGCCGCAGGTACCCCACCACCGTGTTCGTGACCGCCACCAGCGGTACGGCCACCACCGCGCCGCCGATGCCGGCCACCATGCCGCCGGCGGCCACGGTCAGGACGACCGCCAGCGGGTGCACCCGGACCGCGCGGCCCAGGATGAACGGCTGCAGGACGTGCCCCTCGATCTGCTGCACCGCGAGGACGACGACGAGGGTCATGACGGCGGTGAAGACGCCCTGGGTGACCAGCGCCACGATCACCGCGAGCGCGCCGGAGGCGACCGCGCCGACCAGCGGGATGAACGAGAACAGGAAGATGAACACGGCCAGCGGGACGGCCATCGGCACGTCCAGGAAGTAGATGCCGATGCCTATGAAGACGGCGTCGATGAGGGCGACCAGGACCGTGCCGCGCACGTACGCGGTCAGGGTGCGCCAGGCGCGCGGGCCGGCGCCGGCCACGCCCGGACGGGCGGCGGCGGGCACCAGTTTCAGGAACCACTGCCAGATGCGCTTGCCGTCGTAGAGCAGGAACAGCGTCGAGAAGAACACCAGCAGGATGCCGGTGAGGGCCTCCACGATGACCTGGACGCCCTCCAGACCGGCGGACGTTATCTGGTCGGCGTTGGCGCCGATCGCCTCGCGGAGGTTCTTGGCGATCTGGTTGATCTGCTTGTCGGTGACGTGGAAGGGGCTCTTCAGCAGCCAGTTGCGCAGGTCGTCGATGCCGCTCTGGATCTGGGTGGAGAGCGTGTCGATGTTCTCCATGACCTGCCAGGTCACGAACCAGCCCATCAGGCCGATGACGACGAAGCCGCTGATGGCGGTGAGCGCGGTGGCCGGGCCGCGCGGCACCCCGCGCCGGGTGAGCCGGGCCACCGTCGGCTGGAGCAGCGCGGTGACCAGCAGGGCGATGACGAAGGCGAACACAACGAGCTGGATGGCGCTGATGACCCGCATCAGCACCCAGACCGTGCCGGCCAGCACCAGCAGCCGCCAGCCCGCCTCGGCGGCGACCCGGACGCCCCACGGCACGGCCTGGGCCGGATCGGGGCGGGGACCGGACGGCACCGCGGGCCGGCGGGCGGGCGCGGCCGGGGCGGCGGACGCGCCGGCCGGCCGCACGTCGGCGGGCGCGGCGGACTCGACGGCCTCGGCGTCCCCGTGCTCCTTCTCCACCTCGGCGCGGCGCTCGTCCAGGCGCTCGCTCATCTCGGTGAGACCGGCCCCCAGCCGGCCGAGCCACCCTGGCACTCGCGACATGATCCGTCCTCTTCCCCCGAGTCCCCGGGTGCTCGCCACCACTCCCCCGCTGGAGTCGTTCGGATACGACCGTACAGGGCGAAAGCCCCTCCCCTGAGGACGGGGAGGGGCTGCGCGAGGTTGAGAGGGCACCGCGAAGGCCGCTGTGCCGGTGGAGCGCTCAGTACCAGTGGTTGGCCTGCCAGAACGACCAGGCCTGGCAGGGGCTGCCGTACCGGCTGTTCATGTAGTTGAGGCCCCACTTGATCTGGGTGGCCGGGTTGGTCTGCCAGTCGGCGCCCACGGAGGACATCTTGGAGCCGGGCAGGGCCTGGAAGAGACCGTAGGCACCGGAGGAGGCGTTCACCGCGCGGTAGTTCCAGCTGGACTCGTGGTCCACGATGTTGCTGAAGCACTGGAACTGGCCGCCGCCCACCATCTGGCGCGCCATCGCCTGGATCTGCGCCACGGTGTAGCTGCTCTGGACCGGGAAGCTGGAGGTGTCGCGGACGTCGGTGCCACGGCTCGCCGCGGCCTTCGCCTCGGCGCGCTCCTTCGCCTCCTTGGCCGCCTTCTCGGCGAGCTCCTTCTTGGCGATCGCGGTCTCGGCGGCGGCCTTGCGGGCCGCTTCCTCGGCGTCCTTCTTGGCGCTCACGTCCGCGGCGATGGCCTGCGCGTCGGCCTGCTGCGTCAGGGACGCGGTCTGCACCTGCGCCTGCTGACCCGCGGGTATGTCGGCCAGGAGCGTGGTGTCGGCTGCCGTCGCCTCGGCGTCGTTGGTCTGCGCGGTGCTGCCCGAGGCAACGCCGACGACGCTTCCGACAGCGGTGACCGCGGTGGCGGAGGCCACTGCGAATCCCCGGACCGAAATCCGGCTCACACGGTTTCCTTCCAGCATCGCCCGCTTCGGTGACCCTGGCGGACGCGATCGTGCCCCTGACACTGGCCTCCCAACTGCGGGGTCACGGGAGGCGCGGGCCCGGTGGGCAACTCCCCCGAGGGGAGCGCCGCGTGGTGCGCGGGCGGCATACGACGGACTCTATGGAGTTGGTGACGCTCAAGGGGCGCTGTACCGCTGGGGGTACAGCTGTGTCGTATGCGGGGCCTGACAGGAACGAGACTCTGCCGTAACCGGACGCCGCGTGGCAATTCTGTGTTGCGTGTGAAAGCTCACATCCCGTTTGGCCCTGGGGATTCCAGGAAAGCTCCACGCACGCAGGCGCCGCCCGGCTAGGCTCGTGGCCTTTGCCGGACGGCGCCAACAGCCGTCACCCGCACATGAGATGCGTCAGATGTGACCGTCCTCCAGCATTTCGGTCACAAGCGCCGCGATCTGGGACCTCTCGGAACGCGTCAGCGTGACGTGGGCGAAAAGCGGGTGCCCCTTCAGTTTCTCCACCACGGCGACGACGCCGTCGTAGCGGCCTACGCGCAGATTGTCCCGCTGCGCCACGTCATGCGTGAGAACGACACGTGAATTGGCGCCGATCCGGGACAGAACGGTCAGCAGGACGTTCTTCTCCAGGGACTGCGCCTCGTCCACGATCACGAACGCGTCGTGCAGCGAGCGCCCGCGGATGTGGGTGAGCGGCAGAACCTCCAGCATCCCCCGCGCGGTGACCTCCTCGATGACCTCCCGGCTGGTGACCGCCGACAGGGTGTCGAAGACGGCCTGGGCCCACGGGCTCATCTTCTCCGCCTCGGTGCCCGGCAGATAGCCCAGCTCCTGCCCGCCGACCGCGTACAGCGGACGGAAGACCATCACCTTCTGGTGCTGGCGGCGCTCCAGGACCGCCTCCAGGCCCGCGCACAGCGCCAGCGCCGACTTGCCGGTGCCGGCCCGGCCGCCCATCGAGACGATGCCGACGTCCGGGTCGAGCAGCAGGTCGAGGGCGATGCGCTGCTCGGCGCTGCGGCCCTTGATGCCGAACGCCTCCCGGTCGCCGCGCACCAGCCGGACGTTGCCCTCGGCGGTGACCCGGCCGAGCGCCTTGCCGCGCTCGGACTGGATGGTCAGGCCGGTGTGCACGGGGAGGTCCGCCGCCTCCGGGACGTACACGTGCCCTTCCTCGAAGAGGACGTCCACCTGCTCGCCCGGCAGGGTGAGTTCGGTCATCCCGGTCCAGCCGGAGTTCCCCGTGATGGCCAGTTCGGCCCGGTACTCCTCGGCGAGGAGGCCGACCGAGGACGCCTTGATCCGGAGCGGCAGGTCCTTCGACACGACGGTGACGTCGAACCCCTCGGCCTGCAGGTTGCGGGCCACCGCGAGGATGCGCGAGTCGTTGTCCCCCAGGCGGTAGCCGGTGGGCAGCACGCTGGGGTCCGAGTGGTTGAGCTCGACGCGGACCGTCCCGCCCAGTTCCCCGATCGGGATGGGGGCGTCGAGGCGACCGTGCTTCACCCGGTAGTCGTCCAGCAGGCGCAGCGCCTGGCGGGCGAAGTAGCCGAGTTCCGGATGGTGCCGCTTGGCCTCCAGCTCCGTGACCACCACGATGGGGAGCACGACCTCGTGCTCGTCGAAGCGGGTCAGGGCGTTCGGGTCGGCCAGCAGGACGCTGGTGTCGAGAACATACGTGCGCCGGTCGGGCTTGTGGCGCTTTGTGCTGGTCACCACGGAAGGACGTACCCCCTCGGATGAGGTCGGGGAGCGACGAAGTGATGCTGGACCGGTGTACGGCCCCCGCACACGGCGGGCCGTGAACCGGCCCTCCGCGGCTGCTTCCGTGCGGTGACCGCACGGTCGGGCTGGTGCAAAGGGCCTCCCGGGCGGGCGACCCCGTGCCGCCCGCTGAGATCCGACGCCCGTGGTTCGGGCGTCGACCTGCTTGGTCTATGCCCTCGATGGCGCGCGGCCATGCAAATGCGGCCACCGGCGCACCGGTGAACTCCTCGTTACGTCTGCGCCAATCGGGGTAAACGACGACGCCCCGTCACCGGGTGGCGACGGGGCGGGGCCGGGGCGGGGCCGGCGGGTCAGCCGCCGTAGCGGCGGTGACGTGCGGCGTAGTCGCGCAGGGCGCGCAGGAAGTCGACCTTCCGGAAGGCCGGCCAGAAGACATCGCAGAAGTAATACTCCGAGTGAGCGGTCTGCCAGAGCATGAATCCGGACAGCCGCTGTTCCCCGCTGGTACGGATCACCAGGTCGGGGTCGGGCTGGGCGCCGGTGTACAGGTGACGGCCGATCATGTCGATGTCGACGGACTCGGCGAGGTCCTCCATGGACACGCCCTTGTCCCGCGCGTCGAGGAGCATGGAGCGCACGGCGTCGGCGATCTCCTGCCGGCCGCCGTAGCCGATGGCCACGTTGACGAGTATCCCGTCGATGTGGGCGGTGGCCTCCTCGGCCTCCTTCAGGGCCGTCTGCATCTGCGCGGGCAGCAGGTCCATCGTGCCGACGTGGTGCACCCGCCAGCGGCCGTCGGCGGCGAGGGTGCGGACGACGTCCTCGATGATGCCGAGCAGGGGGACGAGTTCCTCCTGCGGCCGGTCGAAGTTGTCGGTGGACAGCAGCCACAGGGTGACGACCTCGACGTCGGTCTCGGTGCACCAGCCGAGGAACTCCTCGATCTTCTCGGCACCGGCCCGGTGCCCGTGGACGGTGCTGGAGCCGGACGCCTTCGCCCAGCGGCGGTTGCCGTCCATGATGACGCCGATGTGCTTGGGCACCTGAGCGTGGTCCAGGTGGCCTTCCACCCGGCGTGCGTAGAGCCTGACGAGCAGGCCGCGCAGCTTGTCGCGCAGGTTCACGTGACCCTCCGGGGGTTGGGCGCGGGGGACGGGGTGCCGGAGCCGTTGAGCCTACCGCTGCTCGGGTGTTGGTCATGGCCCGGCCCTTGAGTGGGGACGGCCGACCGGGGCCGGGAGGTTCCCGGACCGGGTTCCCGGAGCGGGAAAGAAAAACGGGCCGGTCCGTGGGGGGGGAGACGGACCGGCCCGAGGGGGGGTTTCCACCATAACCCTTCGTAAGGGATGGTGGGTGCATCGGCGCCCCACAACTACTCTCCGGAATCATCCGGCGACGCCCCGGTGGTCGCGGAATGCGGGATTCATAGGGGCTTCATGGCCGATTCACGACGGAATTGCAGGGAAATCCGGTCGGATACGAACGAATTCGCAAGGATTAGGCCATCTTGGGGTTCATTGGCGAGTTGCGCCGGGTCCCCCCGGACGGGCGACGCCGTCAGCGAAGGGTGGACTTGACGCCTCCGCTACGCCGCCGGAGGGCGACCGCGCGGCTCCACGGCACCGCGCAGCCCCCTCCACTGCGCGGTACCGCCCGCGCAGCTTTGCTCACGCGAATAACCTTGGTCTGAACTTACGTGATCGAGGAGACCGAGGGGACCCGCGATCGATAACAATGTGGAAACCACGGGCCGACTCCGGTCGTCCTACGGCCGACGACCCGGCTTGCGTACGTCGAAGAGGTGCCGGGCGCTGTGCGCGACGAACGGCCCCTCCTCCTCGATCCGTTGGTGCAGCGCGCGCAGCCGCGGCTCGTACGCCTCCACCGTGAAGCCCGGGACCATCCACACCACCTTGCGCAGGAAGTGGACGACGGCCGCGATGTCGTGGAACTCCACCCGCAGCCGCTCCGCCCGCAGCCCGGCCACCTCCAGGCCCGCCGCCTCGGCGCCGGCCCGCTCCCGCTCGGGGTCACGGACGCCGCGCACCTCCCGCGGCTGCGGCCCGAGGAAGTACTCGACCAGCTCGAACACGCTGCCCGGCCCCACGTGCTGGGCGAAGTACGTCCCGCCGGGCCGCAGCACCCGCGCGATCTCCGCCCAGTACGGCCGCACCGGGTGCCGGCTGAGCACCAGGTCGAACGCCCCGTCCGCGAACGGCAGCGGCGCGTCGTCCGGGGCGGCGACCACCACGACGCCCCGGGGCCGCAGCAGGGCGGTGGCCTTCGCCACGTTCGGCGGCCAGCCCTCGGTGGCCGCGACCAGCACCGGCCGGGCGGGCTCGGCCCGGCTCAGCGCGAAGTCCAGCACCTCACCGCCGCCGGTCTGGATGTCCAGCACGGCCTCGGCGCCGGCCAGCCGCTCCCCGGCCGACCGGGCATACCCCCACGACGGCCGTTCCTCGGTGGCCCGGCCCGCGAACCACGAGAAGTCCCATCCCTCGGTCGGTACGGCGGCACCCTCGGCCACCAGGTCCTCGAAGGAGCGCCGCGGAGTCATACGGCCATGGTCCCAGGGAAGCCCCCGCGGTTCCCCCTGTTTTTCCGCCCCGGCTCCATGCCGTGCCGTCCGCTCAGGGCACCAGTGGCCGGACCTCCCGCGCGGCGAAGCGCACGAAGCCCTCCAGGTCGGGCTCGTCCGCCGTCGGCTGAAGGACGACGGTGTCCGCGCCGGCCCCGGCCAGCCGCCGTACCGCCTCGGCGACCGCGCCCGCGTCCCCGGCGACCCCCACGTCCGCCGCCTCCAGCCCCTCGGCGGCGAGTTCCGCGCGCAGCCGTTCCTCGGCGCCGTCACCCGTGGCGGCCAGCAGATAGACCACGATCCGGTGCGAACCGTCACGTCCTGCCGCCTGACGCCCCTCCTCCACGAGCTTGCGGGCCCGGCGTACTCCGTCCGCCGAGGTCGCGGCGGTGAGCAGGGTGCCGTCGGCCTTCTCGCCGGAGAGCCGGAGCGTGCGCGGTCCGGTGCCGCCCGCGAGGACGTCGACCGGGCGCTGCGGGGGCCAGTCGAGGGCGACGTCGTCCAACTGGACGTACCGCCCGCGCACGCTGAGCCGTTCCCCGCGCAGCAGGGCGCGCAGGGCGTCGAGATGTTCGCCCAGGAGGCCCAGCGGGGAGGCGGCCCGGGCACCGACCTGCCCCATCCAGTCCTGCACCCCGTGCCCCAGGGTCAGGATGGCCCGGCCGGGGAACATGCGGTCCAGCGCGGCGGCCTCCATGGCGGTGACGGCCACGTTCCTGAGCGGCACGGGCAGCAGTCCGATGCCGACCCGCACCCGCTCGGTCCAGGCGAGGGCGGCGGCGGCCGTGGACACCCCGCCCTCCAGGAAGCAGTCCTCCCACAGCCACAGCTCTTCGAGCCCCACGTCGTCCGCGAGACGGGCGACGGCCCGCAGCCGCTCGGGAGGAAGCTGGGGACGGAATACGACACCGAGTCCTGTCATGGAGCCCTTCCTAGTGGGGAGGACGGCAAAGGACAACGCGTTTGTTGGGCCGGGCGAGTTGACGACACGGATGACCGGGCGTGGGAGGTCGGGGCATGGGGCGGCGCTGGCGGGACGGGCGGGGACGGCTGATCGTGCGGGCGGGCTCCGCCCCCGTCTCCGGAGGAGGGCATTCCGTCGTCTGTGTCCCCCTGGAGATCGCGGCCTCCTACCGGGCGCGTACGAAGGGCCTCCTGGGCCGGGACGCGGTCGACGGGGCGCTGCTGCTGTCGCCGGCCAGCGGGGTGCACACGTTCGGGATGCAGATCCCCATCGACGTCGCTTACCTGGACCGCCGGCTGACCGTCCTCGCCGTCCGCACGATGCGCCCCGGCCGCCTGGGCCTGCCGCGCCTGCGGGCACGGCACGTGCTGGAGGCGGGGGCGGGGGCGATGGCGGGGTGGGGGCTGCGGCCGGGAGCACGGGTGGAGGTGGACGTGGGATGGGACGTGGGGGTGGACCCGGGGGTGGACCCAGGCTAGCCGGGGTGCTGTCTCACTGCTGGGTGCGGGGGAAGGACACCTCCACCCGGCGGTTCTTCTTGCGGCCGGCCTCGGTGGAGTTGTCGGCGATCGGGTACTGCTCGCCGTAGCCGCGGACGTCGAAGGTGATGGACGGGGTGTTCAGGTCCTGGTCCAGTACGGCCTGTACGGCGTTGGCGCGCTGCTTGGAGAGGATGTCGCCGTGGGCGGAGGAGCCGAGGTTGTCGGTGAAGCCGAAGACGCGGACCTGGGTCGCGTTCTGCTTCCTGATCTCCTCGGCGATGCCGGCGATACGGGCCTTCGCCTCCGCGCCGAGCTTGGCGCTGTCCTTGCCGAACAGGACCTCGGCCTGGAGGGCGAAGGTCACGTCGGCGTTGGTGTCCTCACGCCGCTCGTCACCGCTCTGGTCCTCCACGACCGACTTGATGTCCAACACCTTGGCCTCGGCCAGCGTGGCCCCTTCCGGAAGCTTCAGATCCGGATCCGTGGGGTCGACCTTCACGGGGGCGGCGGCGGAGGGTTCGGTACCGGGGGGTTCACTGGGGCCGGTGTCGTTCGCGCGCGCGGGGGTGGGGGGCAGGGTCACGACGAACAGCAGAGCGGCGGCCGTGAGGGAGATCCGGGACGCGGTGATCACTTGGGCCTCACCCGGAGATCTTGACGGAAGCGCTGGCGAAGGTGGGCAGTTGGAGGGTCACCTCGGTGGTGTTCGGGGGTGGGGAGGGGAATTGCATGAAGACTGGGATGGTCTGACCTGACTGGATAGTTGATAGACCAGTCGTGGTGAGAGGTCGCCCGTCCGTGTCGCGCAGCACGTAGTACCGCTTCTTTCCGTTGGCGTCCACGAGGGTGGCACCCCCAAGAGATGTCCCATGCTGAACGATCTCAGTCTCGTCCCCGCGAAGGGCAGACGGAATGACCACCGACTGCGCACCGTCGTTCTTCAGGTTGCCGTTCACAGTGACGAATCCACCGGAATCCCGCTGTGCGGAGGTGACCTGCAGGAGAAGGCCGTCCTGTCCTTTGAGCTCTGCCAAAGGTGCTTCTGACTGCCCCTCTTGAGCGCTCGGCTGGGAGCCATCGGTCTTGGAGGCCGACGCAGAGGTCTCCGGCTTCTTGTCGTCGTTCCCTCCGCCGCCGCAACCGGCAACGGTAACGGCCAGCCCAGCAGCAACGGTCAGCGCGACCATCCCCCTGCGGGCCTTCGCAGTGAACCGCATGCTCATCGCTCCGCTTCCTCATCAATCGTCGTGGGCTTGTCCATCGGCCAGGTGGACGTCGAACAGATCCTCCGGCGCGGGCAGAGTGGCTTCATCGTTCGGGTCCAGATTCCAGGTCTTCCCGTCACAGTCGAGCGGGGGCAGCTCATCGCCCCTGGCGGCCTCCTCGGGAGGGTCGAACGTGCAGCGTGGTTCGATCACGGCCGTGGCGTCGGCTTTGGAATGGATGTCCTCCGTGCCGGGGACGACGGAATCTCCGACTGACTTCTTCGTTTCGACATCGACCGTGTACCGCAGAAGCTGCCAGTTGCAGTCATTCAGCGTGGCATCATTCTGCGCCGCGAGTTGCTCCGCACGCGCACAGGGGTTGTCGACCGGCGTCTCGCCGTGGAAGACGTCCTCCCACTTGCCCGGGTCGAGCAGATCGGTGACCCACGCGGCCGCGAGTTGGTCGCGCCCGTTCTGGGCGGCAGCCAGCACAGCCGCGTCAGCGGCTGTCTGAGCGCCGCCACGGTTCACTGCCGCCTGCCCCACGGCAAGGTAGGCGAACGCAAGAAAGAGCAGGCCCGCCACCACCGTGATGTAGATGGGGAAGGCCTGCCCGGCATCGCCGTAACGGCGGAGGCGCCTCACACGATTTTGTTGATCTGCGCCATGATCTTGTCGAGGATCGCCGATCCGATGCTGGTCCCCGTAACCGCCAGCACGATCGCCACCACCACCGCGATGATCCCGAGGTACTCGACGGCGGTCTGCCCCCTGTCGTCGGTGCGGCGCTGCATCGCCACCATCAACTTCAGCATCCAGTCGCTCATGACGCTCCCCTCCGGCTTCGCTTCGGATTCCGGAAACGTAAAGCTCCGAGCAGCACCAGTCAGAGGGCCCCAGGGCCCAACCCCAGGCCCATTCAGCAGGACGGGTTCGTTGCTCTCGGGGCATGTCACGCCACCCCCAGCCACTTCGCCGTCGCCTGGGACCTCGTGGTGCTGTGGAGCTTGGCGAAGATGCGGTTGATGTGGTTCTTGACCGTCTTCTCGCTGATGAAGCAGGCCGCGGCGATCTGCTGGTTGGTCATGCCGGACGCGATGAGGTCCATGATCTCCGCCTCCCTGCTGCTCAGCCGGAACCGTGACCGGAACGACTGTCCCACAGGTGGTTGCACATGCGAAAGAGGCATGGGGGATAAAGGTGGCTCGGCGGGCGGGAATTGGGCGGGGGTGTGTGCAGGTGCATCCCCCCGCAACCCTTCCAGCAACGCCCTCGCCGCCCCCGGCGTCACATGCGGACGGCCTTCCCGTACATCCCGTACCGCCCTCACCAACTGCTCCGTGGTGAACTCGCCGTGCACCAGATATCCCCCCGCCCCCAGCCGCAGCGCCTCCCGCACGGTCTCCGTCTCGTGGCTGTAGGTGAGCATCATGACGGGGGCCAGCCCCACCAGGTGGGGCAACGCCGAGATTCCGTCGAGTCCGGGCATGCGGACGTCGAGGAGGATGACGTCCGGCCGGTGCCGGACCGCCTCCTCGTACGCCTCCCGCCCGTCCCTCGCCTCCGCCACCACCGTGGTGTCCTGGTGGGCCGACAGCAGGGCCGTCAGACCGGCGCGGACGACGGGGTTGTCGTCGGCGACCAGCAGCCGCAGCGGCGGGGACGCGGGCGCCGGCGGCGGGAGGGGCTGTGGTGGTCGTCGGGGGCGCATGGGCCTCCTCTCAGGCCTGTCGGGACACGGGTGGCGGTGCCGGCAGGGGGACCTCCAGGCGGACCTCCGTGCCTCGTGCGTGGGTGCCCCTTCCGATGCGGATCCGGGCACCGGCCTGCGCTGCCCGCTCGACCATGCCGAGCAGGCCGAAGTGACCCGAACGGCGGAGTTCTTCGAGTGTGGTGCCCGGCGGGAGGCCCCTGCCGTCGTCGTGGACCGTGACCCGGAGCAGGTGGCCGTCGACCGCGGCCCGTAGGTCCACGCGGGTCGCGGACGCGTGCCGGTGGGCGTTCTCCAGCGCCTCGGTGACGATGGCGAGGACGTGGCGGGCCAGGGGGTCCGGGAGCACGGGGAGGCCGGCCTCCTCATGCCCTCCCCAGCCGCACGTGACCCGTAAGCCCGTGCGCCTCGTGAAGTCCGTCGCGCGGTGTGCGAGTTCCTGCCACAGCGCGGTCCGCTCCGGCGTGTCCGGCTGGTCCCGGCGCAGGTCCGTCAGCAGCTCCCGGGACTCCGCCGCCGCCCTGCGCGCCGAGCGGGACACCAGTTCCGCCTGTTCCCTGATGCGGGCCGGATCGGGGGTCCCGGACGACGCCGTGGCCGCCAGGCCGTCCGCCGCGAGGGCCACGCCGTACAGGGTCTTGGCCAGGGAGTCGTGCATCTCGCGGGCGAGCCGGGCGCGTTCCGCGCTCACCGCCTCCGCCGCCGCGAGGCGGGCCTGGACCGTCGTCAGGGCCTGGGTCGCGGTGCCGAAGCGGAGCATCAGGTTGCGCAGGGTGGAGCCCATGGCACCGGCGATGACGCAGAGGCCGGGGAGGAGGAGCGCCTCCGCCACCGGCGCGTGGCGGTCGGCCTTCAGCGTGGCGTGGACCAGGAGCAGGATCAGGGACTGGAGCGAGGCGAAGCAGGCGGCGCCGCGCCAGCCGTAGACCAGGCCGGCCAGGAGCGGGGTGCAGACGCTGACGTAGGCGAGGGTGGTGTCCGGGCCGGCGGAGATCAGGAGGAAGGAGCCGAATAGGGTGTCGGCGGCCAGGAGGCTGGGGTGGCGCAGCAGGAGGGGGCCGAAGCGTTCCCAGTCGCGGAAGAGGACGTAGGACACCATGAAGGTGACGACCACGGCCGCGCCGACCAGGCGGGCGCCCAGGCCGGGGGCCGCGTTGAGGAGGGCGGCGGGGGCCGACAGGACGATCATCGCCAGACGGAAGCCGAAGACCTGGCGGCACAGGGCCTGGAGGGCGCGGATCTGGAGCTTCTCGGAGGGCTCGGCCGGGGGCGCCGCCGTCACCGGCACCGTCCCCGCCGCCGTCGGGTGCGCTGGGGCCTCCGCCTCGGCACCGGCGGCCCCTGGCTCCTGCCTGAGCCCGGCCGCCCCCGCACCCCGCTCCGCCCCGGCCGCCCCCGGCTCCCGCGCCGCCCCGGCCGCCGCAGGGTCCGGCTGCAACCCGGCCACACCCGCATCCCACCCCGCCCCGGCCGCCCCCGCACCCCTCTCCGCCCCGGCCGCCGCAGGCTCCCGCTCCGCCCCGGCCGCCCCCGGCTCCCGCTTCGCCCCGGCCGCCCGTAGCCACGCCCCGGCGCGGGTCACGCCCGCGTGTACGCCCCGGCCCGTACGCCACCTCAGCACCGTCGAACCCGTCACCGTCACGGCCGTCGTCACTCCCCCGTGAGCGAGCCGAAGTCCACGCCGGAGCCGAGGAGCAGGCCCGCGCCCAGCAGGAGCATCGTCGCCGGGACCATGAACGTGGTGATCATCAGCGTGGCCTTCGGCACCGCCCGGGCGGCCTTGCGGCGGGCGTTCTGGGCGTCGGTGCGGCGCATGTCCTTGGCCAGGGAGACCAGTGTGTCCACGATGGGCGCCCCCAGCTCCTCGCCCTGCTGCAAGGCCGTGACGAACATGGCCACCTGCTCGGAGTCGTTGCGCCGCCGCAGCTCCGCGAAGGCCTCGCGGCGGCTCATGCCGAGGTCCATCTGGCGCAGGGTGATGCGCAGTTCGTCGGCCCACGGGCCCTCGTAGCGGGAGGCGACCCGGTCCAGGGCCTGCCGGAAGCCGAGCCCCGCGCTGACCACCACGGCGAGGACGTCCAGGAAGTCCGGCAGGGTGCGTTCGATGACGTCCTTGCGGACCCGGATCGCCGACCAGAGGCCGACCTCCGTCCAGAACGCGCCGAACAGGAGCAGCAGGACGGCCACGAACCACTGGCCGCGCAGGAGGAACACCAGGAAGCCCACGCCGCCGAGGGCGCCGTAGACCGCGCGGCGGGCCGCGTAGCGGTCGATGGTCAGGCCGCCGGGGTTGCCCGCGAGGTCGATCTTGCGGCGGTACCTGGCCACCAGGCGCGGGCCCATCAGGCGCAGCACGGCCGGGGCGTAGCGCATGCCCATGCGGTCGATGACCGAGCCGACCGCGCCGGTGCGGGTGGCGCCGACCTCCAGGGCGACGGCGAGGTCGCCGGGGAGGCGGGCGTCCGCGCGGTACATGCGGATGCCGGCGAAGACGCCCCAGACGCCGAGGCCCATCAGCAGGGCGAGCAGGTATGCCATCGGGTCACCTCCCTCAGACGTCGATCCGGCTCATCCGGCGGATGAGGACGAAGCCGACGGCGTACATGGCGAACGCGATGATCACGCACGCCTGGCCGACCGGTGAGCCGGTCATGCGGTCGAGCGCGCCGTCCTTGACGCCGTTCATCAGGAACAACGCGCCGATCCCGAGGACGGGCACGGCGTACGACGTCATGGTCACCTGGGAGAGCTGGGTGCGTATCTCACGCCGGGTCTCCTTGCGCTCCTCCAGGGTCTCGGTGAGGTTCCGCAGGGCGGAGACCACCTGGCCGCCCGCCCGGTTGGACAGGACCAGCGTGGTGACGAGGACGACCAGTTCGCGGGAGGGGAGGCGGTCGGCCAGCTCGCCGAGGGCGTCGTCCAGGGAGTGGCCGACGGCCAGCTGGTCGGCGACCTTGGCCAGTTCCTCGCCGGCCGGTGCCTCCAGCTCCTCCGCCGCCATGCCGATCGCGGTGCGCAGGGCGAGTCCGGCCTGGGTGGCGTTGGCCAGGATGCGGGCCAGTTCGGGGAGTTGGTTGATGAAGCGTTCGATGCGTTTCTGCCGCTGCCAGTTGAGGAACTGCACCGCGGCCCAGATGCCCAGCAGGCCCGCGAGCGGCCCGAAGAACGGGGCGAGGGTGGCCTGGCCGATCAGCCACAGCGCGGCCACCGTCGCGAGCATGGCCGCGAAGAACTCCCCCGGTGTGACGTCCAGGCCGGTGGCCGCCAGGCGCCGCTCCAGCCAGCGGCCGAGGCGGGTGCGGCGCAGCCGCCGGTCCAGGTCGCGGAAGCGGCGTGTGCGGCCGGCCGGGGGTGGCGCGCCGGTGTGCGCGAGCCGGTCCACGAGGGCGGCGCGCCGGGCCCGGCCGGAGGCGTAGGCGTGCACGCCGGCCACCGCCAGGACGCAGGTCAGCAGCGTCACGCCGGTGGTGAGCTGGACGAGGGTGTGCAGTTCCATGGTCCGTAAGTCCTACCTGGCTTCTCGGGTGGCGAGCTGGTCGGCGGAGCGGGCGACGCCGAAGGCCTGCGGGACGGGCTGGCTCGCCATGTAGAGGCGGTCGGCGGTGCGGCGGGGCAGCGGGAAGTACCGGAACTCGCCGTACACGCGGCCGTCCGGGGTCATGGGCCGCGCGTCGAAGCGCGCCACGGTCGCCAGCCGGTACGGTTCCCCGCCGTGGCTGTCGAGCAGCGCGATCTCGGTGATCCGGCGGGCGCCGTCGGCGAACCGGGTGAGCTGGACGATGACGTCGACCGCGCTGTTGATCTGGTCGTGCAGGGCGACGAAGGGCACCTCGACGTCGGACATGGAGGCCAGGGTCTGCAACCGGGTCAGCGCGTCCTCGGCGCTGTTGGCGTGCACGGTCGCCAGCGAGCCGTCGTGGCCGGTGGACATCGCCTGGAGCATGTCGAGGGACTCCCCGCCGCGGACCTCGCCGACCACGATCCGGTCGGGGCGCATCCGCAGGGAGTTGCGGACCAGGTCCCGGATGGTGATCTGCCCCTTGCCCTCCACGTTCGGCGGGCGTGACTCCAGGCGGACCACGTGGCTCTGCTGGAGCTGGAGTTCGGCGGAGTCCTCGATGGTGATGATGCGCTCGTGCGGCGGGATCAGCCCGGACAGGGCGTTGAGCAGGGTGGTCTTGCCGGTGCCGGTCGCGCCGGAGACGATGATGTTGAACTTCGCCTGCACCAGGCCCGCCAGCAGGTACACCATCTGCTCGTCCAGCGAGCCGAACCCGATCAGCTCCTGGAGGGTGAAGGAGCGCGGGAAGCGGCGGATGGTGAGGATGGGGCCGGTCAGGGAGAGCGGCGGGATGATGACGTTGACCCGCTCGCCGGAGGGCAGGCGGGCGTCCACCATCGGGTTCGACTCGTCCACGCGGCGGTTCACGGTCGACACGATCCGCTCGATGGTCTGCATGAGCTGGTCGGCGGAGACGAAGCGCAGGGGGAGCTGTTCCACCCGGCCGCCGCGCTCGACGAAGACGGCGTCCGGCCCGTTGACCATGATCTCCGTGATCGACGCGTCCTCCAGCAGGGGCTCCAGGATGCCGAGGCCCAGCGCCTCGTCCACGACCCGGCGGATCAGCTGGGAGCGCTCGACCGTCGACAGCACCGGGCCCTCGCGGCTGATGATGTGCCCGAGCACCCGCTCCAGCCGCGCCCGGCGTTCGGCGGCGGCCAGCGAGCTCATCTCCGCGAGGTCGATCTCCTCCAGCAGCTTGGCCCGGTAGGAGGCGACCAGGTGCCCGTCCTCACCCCGGCTGCCGTGCTCCTCCGGGGTGCTGATGCGTGACCGCAGACTCATGGGGTCGCCTCTCCTCGGTCAGTGGTCGAGCGGCATGGTGGCGGACTTGGTGGCGGAGCCGAGGTCCCAGACGACGGTGGGGATGTGGACGGTCGCGGTGACGGTGACCGAGTCGCCTCCCGCGGCGGCCGAGCAGGACACCGTCAGTCCGCCGCTCACCGCGTCGGCGCACGCCTGGGCGTACGACTGGTCCAGCGAGGCCGCCCGCGCCCCCGCTCTGGCCGCCGTACCGGCCTGCTCGGCCGCGTAGGCGACGGCGCCGAGCTGGATCCCGGCCAGCCCGACGATGAGCAGGACGGGGACGAACCCCAGGTATTCGATGGCCACTTGTCCCCGGTCGCGTCCCGGGCGGCGGTACGGCATGTCAGTGCTTCGCCTCCTCGACGGCTCCGGCGTGGCCGTGGACGGTGACGGGGAAGTCGATGAAGCCCGGGAAGAGGACGGGGACCTTGACGGCCACGTC
Source organism: Streptomyces sp. NPDC047841 (assembly GCF_040704085.1). Lineage (NCBI taxonomy): Bacteria > Bacillati > Actinomycetota > Actinomycetes > Kitasatosporales > Streptomycetaceae > Streptomyces > Streptomyces sp. NPDC047841. Next base: position 461,753 of record NZ_JBEYRP010000002.1, on the reverse strand, counting down.
GGCCGTCACGTAGCCGGTGCCACCGCAGTGCTCCACGCCGGCGCCCTCCCGCCATGCCCCCGACAGGTGCTTCAGTGCCGCCTGTTCACACACCCCGAACCGCTCCCCCGGAGGTGCCGCCGTCCCTGCCCGCACGCCCTCGTCCGCAGCATTCCCCGCGAGCGTGAAGGCGTACCCCACCAGTACGGCCTGCCACATGAGCACCAGCGTCAGCACGATCAGCGGGGTCATGCCCAGCAGCTCGACGCTCACCTGTCCCCGGTCCCGGTCCGGCCTTGTCATCAGGGGCTCACTCCTTCCGCCGCCGCAGGCTCACGGAGCCGCGTCCGCTTCCCCGGTGGGAGGCCCCTTCCGCGGCCTTCACCAGTCCCAGCTCGCCCGCGAGCGCCCACAGCGCCTGCTTGACCGTGCTCCTGGCGTCGAGTTCGTGGACCCGTCCGGCGTCCACGACCCCTTGCAGCTCCTTGAAGTTGGCGGGGACGGCCGTACGCGCCAGCGCCGTCCCGGTGATGCGCTGTACGAGCGCGGGCTGGATCTCCGTGTGGCGCGAGTGCCGGTTGACGACCACGGTCGTCTCCTCGGCCTTGCGGATCTGGAGCCGGTCCCACATCCGCACGGTCCGTTTGGCGGCGCGTACGGCGATGACGTCCGGGGTGGTGACCAGCAGCGCGGTGTCGGCCATCTCGACGGCCGCCGCGCCGGCCCCGCCGAGCTGGGCCCCGCAGTCGAGGACGACGACCTCGTAGCGCGAGCGCAGGGCGCTGACGAGCTGGCGGGTGGCGCGGTCGGTGACCTCCTCGCCGCGTTCGCCCTCGCCGGGGGCGAGGAGCAGGGCGAGCCCGGTGTCGTGGCGGAAGACGGCGTCGGCGAGGACGCGGGGCGAGATGTCGGTGATGCCGGCCAGGTCGGCCACCGAGCGGCGGAACTGGATGTCCAGGTAGGAGGCGACGTCGCCGGTCTGGAGGTCGAGGTCGACCAGGACGGTGGCGCGGCCGGATGCCTGGGCGGCGAGGGCGAGCTGGATGGCGGTCAGTGTGGCGCCCACGCCTCCCTTGGCGCCGCTGACCGTGACGACGGTGCCGCCGGCCCCGGCGAGCGTCTCGGCGCCGTGCCCGAGGTGCCGCCGTACGCCCGTCGACCACTGGGCGACGGCCTGCACGCGGTTGGCGAGTTCCTCGTACGACAGTGGGAGCGCGACCAGGCCGCGGGCGCCGGAGTCCATGGCGGCGGCGAACAGGCCGGGGCTCGCGTCGGTGGTGACGAGGATGACGCCGACGGCCGGGAAGCGCAGGGCGACCTCGCGGATCAGTTCCAGGGCCGGGACCGGGCCGATCCGTTCGTGGACGACCACGACCTCGGGCAGTTCGTCGACCGACTCGGCGGCGAGCCGGGCGAGGGCGTCGACCAGCTGGGTGGAGTCGGTCACCGGGGGCTGCGGCTCGGCGTCGGGGAGCTGGCTGAGCAGGGTGGTGAGGGAGCGGACGGCGTCCGGGTCCGCGCCGGCCGGGAGGATCCTGGTGGGCATGGCCGCCTCTCACTTGTCCGTCGCGAGTTCGTAGGTGCGGTCCTTGTCGGGGACGCCGGTCTCGCTGCCGGGGGCCACGAGCGCGAGCCGGACGCGCTGGGCGAAGGACTCGGCGTAGGTGACGCGCTGGGCGTCGATGGTGGACAGCGCGAAGGTGATGGGGACGGCCTCGGTGGCCTGCCGGTCCTTGTCGCGGTCGGGTTCGAGGGCGGTGATCCGGCCGACGTCGATGACGCGGGCGTTGGTCACGATGATCTTCGACTGGTCGGGGTCGCCCTCCTTCTTCCCCTCGAAGGTGGCGTAGACGTTGACCCGCGACCCGGGGGTGATCTTGCCGGCCACCCCGGTCGCCGCGTCGATCATGATGGCGACCTCCTGCTGGCCGGGCTGGAGGGCGGGCCGGTCCACGATCATGTCGGTCTGGAGCAGGGAGCCGGCGTGCAGGGTGGTCACGGCGATCTTGCCGCGGATCTGCCGGAGATCGGTGACGGCGTTGCCGGACAGCCACCGCTTCGGCATCTCGATCTTCTCGAACTGGCCCGTGTCCAGTGCGGTGTACGGCTTCACCTCGGACCTGACCCGGTAGGCGGCGACCTCGGGCCCGACCTTGGAGTTCGCGTCGTGGATGACGGAGAGCACGCCGGCGAACGCGCCCAGCGCGCACAGGACCGACAGGATCAGGAGTATCACGCCGCGGCGCTGACGGGAGTTCATGGACCGTGCAACCTCATTGGGGGAATCGGTCGAGCGGGACGGGTCAGGTTCGCGCAGGTCAGGCGGGCGTTCGCTGTTCCAGGGCGCGGGGTGGCTCATACACGGGCGGGGTGGCGGAGCAGAAGACGCAGCGGTCGCCGATGACGTCCAGGCCGCACCAGTGACAGCTGGTCTGCCGTACGGAGGTGACCAGCTGGTAGAGGACGGACAGGTCGGCGAGGTAGCCGCAGAACTCGACCATGCGGCCGGTTCCCCACCACACCGGGGACTCGGCGGGCAGCGGGGTCTCGCGCAGCCCGTGCACGCCCCACCGCGTGCCGAGCCCGGCGGCCCAGTCGCTCTGCAGCTGGCCCTTCGCGACCAGCATCCAGGTGCTGAACTCGGGTCCCTTGAGCGCGGCGTCGGGGGTCACCTTGACGAGCTGGGGCTCGGGGTGCGCGAGGACGGCGAACTGGCTGCCCGGCATCCAGGACCGGGCGTGCGCCTTGAGGCCGACCGGGACCCGGTCCAGCTTGGCGACGGAGCCGAGGACGGCGCCGGCGTGGATGTAGTGGGTGAGCAGCCGGCCGGCGGAGGCGAGCACACCGGGGCTCAGGTCGCAGGAGGCGAGCTGGCGCAGCTGCCGGGCCAGGACGGCGATGCCGAGCGGCGGCAGCTCCGGCCGGAACAGGGCGATGCGGTCGCTCTCCAGCAGCGAGCGCAGGGTGTGGAGCCGGCGTACGACCGGCTCCGGGGTGGCCTGTGAGCAGACGACGACCACATAGCCGTACTGCTCGGTGAGGGCGTTGAGTTCGGTGAGGGCCTGGTCCAGCGGCTTGTCTCCGAGGCCGGCCAGCACGACGGCGGGCACGGTCCGCTCGTCCTGCGCCGGCAGCGCCATGTCGGCACTGGTCACGGCAATGGCAGTTGGCACGCGCAGCTCCCCGCTCTTCCCACCCGCCCGGCCGACCGGTGTCACTCCAGTGCCAGGACGACTTCATTGCGTGACTACCTGAGCACTGTATCCACGGGTGTATGGCCGGAGAACAGCGTTGGTGAAGCCGGTGTGGAACTGTCCCGGAGCAAGTCCCGCCAAACCCGGACAGGTTGAGTCACCGTGCGGAGACGGTTTTGGTCTGGACCTCTTGACACCCGGATTGGTCTGGACCAACTTAAGGGCGCAAGCGGTGGCCACCGCCCCCTCTCCTCCCTTCCCCGCCCACTCCCCACGGAGGCTCCAGTGGACCGCGCTCCAGGCATACCCAGACCACGCGGACGCCGGCTCGCGGCATGGTCCGCCGCCACCGCCCTGGCCCTCTCGGTCGCGGGCCTCGCCACGGCCGGCCCCGCGTCCGCCGCGGACGTCAACAACGTGAAGAACGCGGGCTTCGAGTCGGGCCTGGCCAACTGGACGTGCACGGCCGGCAGCGGCACGACGGTCACGTCCCCGGTGCACGGCGGCACCGCGGCCCTGAAGGCCACCCCGGCCGGCCAGGACAACGCCCAGTGCACCCAGTCGGTCACGGTCAAGCCCAACTCGACGTACACGCTGAGCGCGTGGGTCCAGGGCGGCTACTCCTACCTGGGCGTGACGGGCACCGGCACGACGGACGTCTCGACGTGGACCCCCGACTCGGCGTCCTGGAAGCAGCTGTCGACGACCTTCACCACCGGCGCCTCGACGACCTCGGTCACGGTCTACACCCACGGCTGGTACGGCCAGGCGGCCTACTACGCCGACGACATCTCGGTCTACGGCCCCGACGGCGGCGGAGGCGGCGACCCGGCCCCGACGGTCCCGGCGGCCCCGGCCGGCCTCTCCGTGACCGGCACGACGTCCTCCTCGGTCTCCCTGTCCTGGTCGGCGGTGTCGGGCGCGACCGGCTACAACGTGTACCGCAACGGCACGAAGGTCACGGCCGTGACCGGCACGTCGGCGACGGTGACCGGGCTCACGGCGGCCACGTCGTACTCCTTCCAGGTCACGGCGGCCAACGCGGCCGGCGAGTCGGCCAAGTCGGCCACGGTGACGGGCACGACGGCCTCCGGTGGCGGGGGCGGCGGCTCCCTGCCCAAGCACGCGGTGACCGGCTACTGGCAGAACTTCAACAACGGCGCCACGGTCCAGAAGCTCTCGGACGTCCCGTCGTCCTACGACATCATCGCGGTGGCCTTCGCCGACGCCACGTCGACCCCGGGAGCCGTCTCCTTCACCCTGGACTCGGCCGGCCTGAACGGCTACACCGTCGACCAGTTCAAGGCCGACATCAAGGCCAAGCAGGCCGCCGGCAAGAAGGTCATCGTCTCGGTCGGCGGCGAGAAGGGCTCGGTGTCGGTCAACGACGCGGCCTCGGCGTCCAACTTCGCCAACTCGGTCTACTCCCTGATGCAGACGTACGGCTTCGACGGCGTCGACATCGACCTGGAGAACGGCCTCAACGCGACCTACATGACGCAGGCGCTGCGCGCCCTGTCGTCGAAGGCGGGCTCCTCGCTGATCATCACGATGGCCCCCCAGACGATCGACATGCAGTCCACGTCGAACGCGTACTTCCAGACGGCCCTGAACATCAAGGACATCCTGACGGTCGTCAACACCCAGTACTACAACAGCGGTTCCATGCTGGGCTGCGACGGCAAGGTCTACAGCCAGGGCACAGTCGACTTCCTGACGGCGCTCGCCTGCATCCAGCTTGAGGGCGGCCTCTCCCCGTCCCAGGTCGGCCTCGGCGTCCCCGCCTCCACCCGCGCGGCGGGCAGCGGCTACGTCTCCCCGGCGGTGGTCGACAACGCCCTGGACTGCCTCACGGCGGCCACGAACTGCGGCACCTTCAAGCCGTCCAAGACGTACCCCGCGCTCCGGGGCGCGATGACCTGGTCCACGAACTGGGACGCGACGGCGGGCAACGCGTGGTCGAACACGGTCGGCCCCCACGTCCACGCCCTCCCGTGACCTGACCCCGCCCCAACCCGGCGCCCGGGCCTTTCGGTCCGGGCGCCGTCTTGCGTGCCGTCGGGCATGATCCCGTCCATGGCTGAAGATGGGGGACATGTCATGGACATCATTTCTGCATTCCTCACAAGGCATTGACGCTATTTACCAGGGGAGGAGCGCCCCAGATCTGATCGGGGTGCAGGTACGCGAGGTGGTCCTGCATCAGAATGGGCCTACCCTGAAGCTGCGCCTGGACCTTCCCCGGTATCCTGAACAGCCGCCGAAAAAATGGAATGCACAGGGATTCAACACCGTCCAGATCGAGATTTCGTTCAGCGGGCTTCGATCGCTCACTCTTGAGGGCTTTGGAACTGATGTGATCGCAGACGTATCCCTGCACGAAGAGGGCGGGGTCATCCTCGATGTGTCGTCGTCCACGATGCAGCTCAGCGCCATCGCTGAAGTCGCCTTCATCTCGAAACTCACGGCGTACACCAACGGAGTATGAACCGACGGCACCGGTGGAGCCCGAGGTGCCGGGCTGGGGGGGCCACCGCTGTTCCGGGTCACGTGCTCACCCCCCGGTGAACAGCTCCGTGGCGTCCGCCGCGTGCACGGCTCGCTGGGCCCAGGTCTCCAGCTGGTCGAGATCCGTGCAGGCGTTCACCCGTTCGCGGACGGCTTCGGGCACGGGGACGCCTCGCCATTCCAGGATGTGCAGCACCATCTCGGCCCTGGCCTGGGCCCGTCCCTCCTCCAGGCCCTGTTCCCGACCCTCCTCGCGCACCTGTTCGGCCAGAGGGTGTCGCCAGAAGTACTGGATCGCCGTCATCAGATCCCTCCACATCTGCTTCGCCTGGGGGTCGGCCAGGCATGAGTCGACGAACTGCACGAAGACCGCGGCACTGTCGGGGTCGATGGTCCGCAGGGCGGCTGCCAGGGATTCCAGTATGGCCGCCGCCCGCGGCCCACGCCCGTGTGTCATCGCCGAGAGCACCGCAAGGGGACGTCCCGCTCCGCCTGCCGCTCATCCTCGATCACCGGCACGTTGTCCGGCCCCAGCACCAGCGGACGTACCGTGAGCGAGTCCCACCCCCGGAACCCGAACCGGATCGGACGCGAGGCCCATTTCGCCGTAGCACTGCTCTGCGTGATCACGATCAGCACCGGCTCGCACCGGTACTTCTCGTACAGGTACGACAGGTAGTACGGCCAGCTGCCCCGCTTGCGCTCGTCCGCCTTCCCCTGCGACTCCACCACCAGCAGATACGTGCCCTGGTCCGTCTCCGCCCGCAGCAACGTGTCCACCCGGCGCTCGACCGGTTCGATCTCCGTCAGGTCCACGTTCAGCGCCGCGATCTCCCGCGGCTCCGGGAACGGCACGTCCAGCACCCGCTGTAACGCCCGCGTCAGCAACGCCGGATCCTTCTGGAAGATCCGGTGCAGCGCCTCATGCGACGAGCCGACCATCAGCTCTCCTTTCATACGACGTGATCAACGAGTCAGGCCGCCGCGAGTTCGCACCACACGTACTTCCCCCGGTCCCCGAACCGCGCCGACGGCTGCCACCCCCAGTCCTGGGCGCAGGACGTCACCAGGCCCAGCCCCCGCCCCTCCTCCGAGTGCAGCGCCTGCTCCAACGGCACCGGCGGCTCCGGCGGCGCCGGGTCCGTGTCCCACGCCCCGATCCACACCAGGCCCTGCGGAGAGCGCCGTACCCGCAGCGCGGCCGGGCCCTTGGTGTGCCGTACGGCGTTCGACACCAGCTCCGTCGCGAGGAGTTCCGCCGTCTCCACCAACCCCGCCAGCCCGTGCAGCGTCAGGATCACCCGAAGGGTGCGGCGGCAGACGGTGACCGCTCTGGGGTCGTTGGGGATGTAGAGCGTGTAGTCCCAGGGGGCGTTCTCGGGCATGCGTCATCAACTCCGGTCGGTGAGTGGGGTTTCCGCGCGCGGTGGCAGTGCCGCGGCCGTCGTGGCAGGACGGCGCGGTGCGCTTCCGCAGTGTGTACGGTGTGTCACTGACGGTACGGCCACATTTTGGGACGCCGCAAGTCGTTGCCGTAATCTGCCCTCGAACGAGGCACTGCCTCAGGGCACTGGAGGCGAGGGAGGGAGCCATGCCGCGTAGGCAGCAGCCCACCGCACGGCAAGTGCGCCTTGGCGCCGAGCTGCGGAAACTGCGTGAAGCGGCGGGACTGAAGGGGCGCGAGGCGGCTGCGCTGCTCGGAACGGACGCGGCCCAGATGAGTCAGATCGAGGCCGGTACCGCCGGAGTGAGCGAGGAGCGTGTACGGCGGCTCGCGGCTCAGTACTCCTGTACGGACGCCCCGTTGATCGACGCCTTGGTCGCGATGGCCACCGACAGGACGCACGGCTGGTGGGAGGAGTACCGGGGCCGGCTGCCGACGCCGTTCATGGACCTGCCCGAGCTGGAGCACCACGCGAGCTACCGCTGGGACGTGGAGTTCCTGCACGTCCCGGGCCTCCTCCAGACACCGGAATACGCCCGCGCGCTCTTCGCCTACGTGAACCCCGAGTTCCCGGGCAGTGACGTGGAACGTTGGGTGGAACACCGGATGAGGCGCAGGGCCGTCATCGAGCGCCCAGATCCCGTCCCGTACGAGGCGTTGGTCCACGAGGCGGCGCTGCGCATCAGAGTGGGAGACCGGAGCGCGGCACGGGCTCAACTCGTCCGCGTTCTGGAACTCTCCGAGGCCGACCACGTGACCGTACGCGTCATCCCCTTCGACCTGGACGACTTCGGTGGAGCCGGCAGCGCCATGGTGTACGCGGGCGGCCCCGTGCCCAGGCTGGACACGGTCGTCCGGGACGGCCCCGGCGGACCTGTTTTCATCGACGCCGAAGCTCAGCTCAGCCGCTATCGAACGCTCTTCCGTAGGGTGGAGGCGGCGTCACTCGACCCGGGCCGGTCGCGTGACTTCATCCACAGGCTGGCGAAGGAGCTGTGAACATGTTGACCCCGGGCACCTGGCAGAAGCCGTCCTTCTCCGGAGGCGGCCAGGGGGATGCCTGCGTAGAGGTCCGCAACCGCCGCACCCACATATCCATCCGCGACTCCAAGGCCCCCAGCCGAGCCACCCTCACCCTCCCCGCCCGCGCCTTCGTCGCCTTCGTCGAAGCGCTGAAGGCTGGCCCGTACGGGGGCTGAGAGGCGCGTCCGCACCGCCCCGCCGTTTCCGGTCGTTCCGTCCGCCCGTACTTGACCTGATCATGCCAACCCCTCACCATGAGCGCCAACCCGCACAGCGAACTCACAGGGAGCCCGACCGAAGGCCCCCGTCGGTTCGTCCGCACGTCGCACGGGAACACCCCACCTCCACCCCACAAGGAGAGTTCATGCGACTTCGCATCCGCGGCTCCGGCGCGCGTGGCAGCAGACGTACCGCCGCTCTCGGCGCGCTGCTGGCCCTCGCGCTCGCCGCCCCCGTCTCGGCCACCGTCGGACAGGCCGCCCGCGCCGACGGTGTCCGGAAGGTCGAGCCCACCGGTGACGACATCCGGCAGTACGAGATCCAGCAGCGCACGACGCCCGTGACCCGCACGGCCATCCAGGCGGCCGGCGTCACCGTCGACGAGGCCGACGAGGAGAGCGTCGTCGTCTCCGGGCGGCCCGCGCAGATCCGCAGGCTGCGGGAACTAGGGTACGACGTACAGCCGTTGGGGAACGCGCCGCAGCGGTCCGGGGCGCGGCTCTACGACTTCCCCACCGCCGACGCGAAGTACCACAACTACGCCGAGATGAACGCCGAGATCGACCAGCGGCTGGCCGCCTACCCGGGCATCATGAGCAAGCGGGTGATCGGCAAGTCGTACCAGGGGCGGGACATCGTCGCCATCAAGGTCAGCGACAACGTCGGCACCGACGAGGACGAGCCGGAAGTCCTGTTCACCGCCCACCAGCACGCGCGGGAGCACCTGACCGTGGAGATGGCGCTGTACCTGCTGCGCGAACTCGGCGCGGGGTACGGGTCCGACTCCCGGATCACGAACATCGTCGACAGCCGGGAGATCTGGATCATCCCCGACCTGAATCCGGACGGCGGCGAGTACGACATCGCCAGCGGTTCGTACCGGTCATGGCGGAAGAACCGGCAGCCCAACTCCGGTTCCTCGTCCGTCGGTACGGACCTGAACCGGAACTGGAACTACAAGTGGGGCTGCTGCGGCGGGTCGTCGGGGTCGGCGTCCTCCGAGACCTACCGCGGGTCCGCCGCCGAGTCCGCCCCCGAGGTGAAGGTCGTCTCCGACTTCGTGCGCGGCCGGGTCGTCGGCGGCAAGCAGCAGATCAAGGCCGGCATCGACTTCCACACCTACAGCGAGCTGGTGCTGTGGCCGTTCGGGTGGACGTACAACGACACCGCCACCGGCATGACCGCGGACGACGCCGCCGCGTTCAAGGCCGTGGGGCAGAAGATGGCCGCCAGCAACGGGTACACGGCGGAGCAGTCCAGCGACCTGTACATCACCGACGGGTCCATCGACGACTACCTCTGGGGCGTGCACAAGATCTTCGACTACACCTTCGAGATGTACCCGACGTCCAGTTCCGGAGGCGGGTTCTACCCGCCCGACGAAGTCATCGAGCGGGAGACCTCCCGGAACAGGGACGCCGTGTTGCAGCTGCTGGAGAACGCCGACTGCATGTACCGGTCGATCGGCAAGGCCGCCCAGTACTGCGGTTAGGTCACGCCTCCTCGAAGTAGGCGTCGAGCACCGCGTCCAGCTGCTCGTCCCACTCCTTGAAGCGCGCCCTGGCCGCCGCCTCGATCTCGATCGGGTACCAGCGGCGGTCAGGGGTGTGCACGGTGATCGTGAAGCGCTTGCCGAAGCGGGGCGACTCCGTCTCCACCGCCGCGATCTCGTCCCAGCGGAACTCGCAGGCCTCCTCGTCCAGGCTGAGGCGGACGCCCTTGCGGTCGGCCACTATCCGCGCCCGGCGGTCGGCCGCCTCGAAGACCGGGCCGTCGGCCTCGTCCTCCGCGTCCGTGTCCGCGTCGGCGACCGTCCCGGCGTCCGCCTCACCGGCGTCCACCCGTTCAGGGGACGCCTGTTCGGAGGAGACCGGGCCGGAGGACACCGGCTGTGCCGAGTCCTCCACCGGTGCGGCCCCGGACGCCGGCTCCGGCGACTTCGTCACCCCGTCCGCCGGCGCCGGACCCGTGATCCCCGGGACGAAGGCCGGGTCGAAACCGGCGCCCAGCACGGGCTCCACCTTCACGGGTTCGGCCTTCGACGGCCCGGCCTTCGAAAGCTCCGCCTTCGAAAGTTCCGCCTTCGACGGCTCCGCTGCCTCGGTCGGCTCGCTGCTCGATCCTATGCGCTGCTCCACGGCGGCAGTATGGACGACTTCCCTGTGCCGGAACCAGTCAGCTCACGAACACGCTGACCACCGCCGCCACCACGAACCCCGCGAGAGACAGCACCGATTCCAGGACCGTCCAGGTGCGCAGCGTGTCCCGTTCGCTGATGCCGAAGTACTTGGCCACCATCCAGAATCCGCCGTCGTTGACGTGCGAGGCGAAGATGGAGCCCGCCGAGATGGCCATGATGACGAGGGCGACGAAGGCCTGCGAGTGGTGACCCTCGGACAGCAGGGGCGCCACGATGCCCGCCGTCGTGACGATCGCGACCGTCGCCGAGCCCTGGGCGACCCGCAGCACGAGCGAGATCAGGTAGGACAGGACGATCACGGGCAGGCCCACGTCGTGGAACGTGTCCGACAGCGCCTGCGCCACCCCGCTCGCCTTCAGTACGGCGCCGAAGACGCCGCCCGCGCCGACGACCAGCAGGATGTTGCCGATCGGCTTCAGGGAGGCCGTGGAGACCGTCTCCAGGGACTTGCGGGACCAGCCGCGGCGGATGCCGAGCAGGTAGTAGGCGAGGAGGAGGGCGATCGTCAGGGCGACGAAGGGGTGGCCGAAGAACTCGACGACCGAGCGGCCGGTGGAGGGGTCGAGGGCGATCGAGGAGAAGGTGGCGGCGAGGATCAGGATCAGCGGCGTACCGATGATGGCGAGGACCGTGCCCAGCGGCACCGGCTCCTCGCGCGGCCGGGCACCCGAGGCGCGCTGCTCCTGGAGGACGGCCTGCCTGGCCTCCGCCGCCGCCTCCACCATGTCCTGCGGAACGGCGACGAAGAGGCGGTGGCCGATCCACGCGGCGTACGCCCAGGCGGCCAGCACGGCGGGGATGCCGCAGACGACGCCCATGAGGATGACCCAGCCGAGGTCGACGTGGAGCAGGCCGGCGGCGGCCACCGGGCCGGGGTGCGGGGGCAGGAAGGCGTGGGTCATCGACAGGCCGGCCAGCAGGGGCAGGCAGTACAGGAGAATGGATTTGCCGCTTCGCTTGGCGGCGGCGTAGACGATCGGCGCGAGGACGAAGATGCCGACGTCGAAGAAGACCGGGATGCCGAAGATGAGGCCGGTCAGGCCCATCGCGAGGGGGGCCCGGCGCTCGCCGAACAGGGCGAGCAGACGCGAGGCCAGCACCTCCGCGCCGCCGCTGACCTCCAGGACGGCGCCGAGCATGGTGCCGAGGCCGATGATGATCGCGACGTGGCCGAGGATGCCGCCCATGCCGGACTCGATGGTGGACACCGCGTCCGAGCGCTGGACCGTGCCGAAGAGTTCGGTGACCGACAGGCCGGCCAGCAGGCCGACGGCTATGGAGACGGCGAGCAGGGCGACGAACGGCTGGAGCCTGACCTTGATGATCAGGAAGAGGAGCAGGGCGATGCCCACGGCGGCGACCGTGAGCAGTCCGGCCGTGCCGTCGACGAGGAGGAGCAGACCTCCGGTGTGGGGTGGTGCGGCGGGAGCGGGGGCGGCGAGCGGATGGGACATACGGGGGTCCTCTACGTAAATGCATACTGCTTTCGGGCAGGGAGGAGCGCGGCACGGCGCCCCGTGGGGTGCCGTGCCGTACCGGACGTGCGGGAAGTGCGAGGGGTGCGGGGGGTGAGGGGACGTCAGCCGAGGACGGCGAGGGCGTCGATCTCGATGAGGAGGCCGGCCGGCAGACCGACGTAGACCGTCGTGCGGGCGGCGGGCGGCTGGGTGAGGCCCTGCTCCTCGAAGTAGGCGTTGTAGATCTCGTTCATCTCGGCGAAGTGGTCCACGTCGGTGAGGTAGACGCGGATCATCATCACGTCGTCCCAGCCGGCGCCGCCCTCCTCCAGAATGGCCTTGACGTTGGCGAGGGTCTGGAGGGTCTGCTCGCGCAGCGAGGGGCCGGCCGGTGTCGGGGGCTTGCCCTCCTCGGCGGGCAGGAAGCCGACCTGGCCGGCGACCTGGAGGATGTTGCCCTTGCGCACGCCGTGCGAGAACTTCGCGGGCGGGGTGGTGTGGGTCTTCGGGGTGAGGGCGATCTTGTCGGTCATGCGGTGCGGTCCTTCACTGGGGTGCGTCCGGAGTACTCGCCGCTGATCGCGTCCGCCGTACGGCGCACCAGCGGGAGCAGGGTGAGGAGTTCCTCGGCGGTGACGACCACGTTCGGCGCGGACACCGACATGGCGGCGACCACCCGGCCGTCGGCGCCGCGGATGGGGGCGCCGACGCAGTTGATGGACTCCTCGTGGCCACCGAGGTCGGTGGCCCAGCCCTGTTCGCGCACCGTGGCCAGCTCCTTCAGGAAGGCCTCGGCGTGGGGCGTCGAACGGGCCGTGTACAGGGGGTAGTCGAGCCGCTCGGCGAGGGCGCGGCGCTCGGCTTGGGGCAGGTCGGCGAGGAGCAGCTTGGCCACGGCGGCGACGGTGATGGCGACGGGCTTGCCGATCCGCGAGTACATGCGGACCGGGTAGCGGCTGTCGACCTTGTCGATGTACAGCACCTCGTTCTCCTCGTAGACGGCGAGGTGCACGGTGTGGCCGCACTGTTCGTTCAGCCGTGCGAGGTGGGGGTGGGCGATCTCGCGGATGTCGAGGTTCTCCATCGCCTCCTGTGCGAGGGCGAAGAGGCGGGCGCCGAGGCGGTAGCGCTGGTCGGACTGGCGGTAGACCAGGCCGTGTTCGTGCAGGGTGCGCAGGAGGCGCAGGGCCGTGGACTTGTGCACGCCGAGGCGGTCGGCGACCTGGCCGAGGTCGGCGGGGCCCTCGGCGAGCAGCGGCAGGATGCTCAGGGCGCGGTCGACGGTCTGACTCATGGGGTGTTCGCCTCCTGTTCGGCCTGCTCGGCCTGCGTCCAGCCGGGGCCGAGTCGAAGTCTCCCCCATGCGTCGTCGTCCAGGGCGGCGAGGCGGTCGGCGTGGCCGCGGGCGGGGGGTGCGGCCAGGTCACCGGGGGTGGTGAGGGCGGCGGCGGCGAAGAGGTGGCCGTAGCGGAGCCGGTCCTTGACGGTCAGCCCCCGCAGGGTCGCCGAGAGGAAGCCGGCGGCGAAGGCGTCTCCGGCGCCGGTGGTCGCCACGACGGCCGTGCGGAGGGCGGGTACGAAGACGGGCGGGGTGGCACCGGGCCGGGGGCCGGCCGCGCGGCCGGGCGCCGACGGGGCGCCGCCGTCGTCCGGGACGTCCGCCGCCGGCGCGGTACGGCCGTCCGCGGGGAGCGGCCGCGCGAACGCCGTCGCACCCCGTGCCCCTTGCTTCACGACCAGCGCCGCCGGCTCGGGCAGCAGCCTGCGGACCGCCTCGGGGCCGCCCGTGACGCCCCATGCCTGTTCCGCCTCGTCCGCGCCGACGAACACGATGTCCGCGCGCCGGGCCAGGTCCAGCAGGAGCCGGGTGTCCTCGCCGTCCCGCCACAGCCCCGGCCGGTGGTTCACGTCGAAGGACACCAGCGGGCGGCCCGGGACGGGGGCCGTCAGCTCGTGCAGCAGCTCCCGGCACTCCCGCGACAGCGCGGCCGTGATGCCGGTCAGGTGCAGGACGCGGGCCGCGCGGGCCGCCGTGAGGTCCACGTTGGTCACGGACATCGCCGAAGCCGCCGAGCCGGCCCGGTAGTACGCCACCTCGTGCGCGCCCGTTCCCCGGTCCCCGGCGGTGCGGAAGTAGACGCCCGTGGGCCGGCCGGGGTCGCGGTGCACGGCGGTGACGTCGACGCCGTACCCGGCGATCCGCTCCAGCAGGTGGTCGCCGAAGCCGTCCGCGCCGACGCGGCTGACCCAGCGTGCCGTGTGCCCGAACGCGGCCAGGGCGCAGGCGACGTTGGACTCGGCGCCGCCGATGCCCCGGTCGAAGGAGGGGACGTCGGCGAGGCGGCCCGGGCGGCTGGGCAGGAAGGTGACCATGGACTCACCGAGCGCCACCACATCCACGTCCAGGACGGTCCGCGGGTGCGCAACAGCCGAGGCGTAAGCAGTGTCGTTGATGATGACTCCTGTCGATCGCCCGGCCGGCGGATCCGTTGACCCGGTGTTCGGCGAGATGCTAGACACCTGTAAGCACAAGACGCAATGGTCGTTGCAGTATTTGCAACGCATGAGAGGGGCTCCATGGGCATCGAAGCGCTCACCCGCCTGGCCGAGGAACGCGTCGACCACCGCTTCAAGGGCCTGCCCCCGGACGCCGACGGCCTGACCGTCGCCGAGCTGGCCGCCCAGCGCCGCAACCTCTTCCGGGACGGCGACGGCTTCACCACCCCCGTCCTCGCGCTGTCCGCCGAGCGCCTGGAGCACAACCTCGCGCTGATGGAGGCGTACACCGCCCGGCACGGTCTCGCCTTCGCCCCGCACGGCAAGACCTCCATGGCCCCGCAGCTCTTCCACCGGCAGATCGAGCACGGCGCCTGGGGGATCACGCTCGCGGTGCCGCACCAGGTGCGGGTGGCCCGCGCGTTCGGCGTCCAGCGGGTCTTCCTCGCCAACGAGCTGGTGGGCGCGCCCGCCCTGCGCTGGATCGCCGGCGAGCTGGCCGCCGACCCGGAGTTCCGGTTCGTCTGTTACGTCGACTCGGTGCGCGGGGTGGAGCTGATGGACGCGGCCCTCGCTGGCGCGGCCCGTCCGGTGGACGTCGTGATCGAGCTGGGCGCGGGCGAGGGGGCCCGGACGGGCGTGCGCACGGAGGCGGAGTGCGCGGCCGTCGCCGCGGCCGTCGCCGCCGTACCGACCCTGCGCCTGGTCGGCGTGGCGGGGTACGAGGGCGAGGTGCCGGGGGCCGACCCGGAGCGCGTGCGGGCGTATCTGCTGCGGCTGGTGGCGCTGGCCGCCGGCCTCGACAAGGACGGGCGGTTCGACGAGGCCGGGGAGATCGTGGTGAGCGCGGGCGGCAGCGCCTGGTTCGACGCCGTCGCCGACGTCTTCGCCGGGATTCCCGAACTGTCGCGGCCCGTGCTGAAGTTGCTGCGCTCGGGCGCGTACGTCTCGCACGACGACGGGCACTACCGCAGGCTCACCCCGTTCGGCCGGGTGCCCGAGGAGGGCGCCCTGGAGCCCGCCTTCCGGCTGTGGGCACAGGTCGTCTCCCGGCCGACGCCCGAGCAGGCCTTCGCCGACGCGGGCAAGCGCGACGCGGCCTACGACCTGGACCTGCCCGCCGCCCAGGTGGTACGCCGGAACGGCGAGGAGCGCCCGGCCACCGGCATCACCGTGACCGGGCTCTCCGACCAGCACGCCTGGCTGCGCACGGACCCGGAGGCGGACCTGGCGGTCGGTGACTGGATCGGCTTCGGCCTGTCCCACCCGTGCACGTCCTTCGACAAGTGGCAGCTGATCCCGGTGGCCGAGGCGGACGGCACGGTCGTCGACTACATCCGTACGTTCTTCTAGGAGGCCCGCGTGGAGGACCTGGTCATCCGGGACGCCGACGTCGTCGACGGCAGCGGGGCGGACGCGTACCGCGCCGATGTCGTGATCGACGCCGGCCGGATCGTCTCGATCGTCAAGGAGGCCGCCGCGGCGGGCTGCCAGCGCCCTGGCGCCATGCGGGAGATCGACGCGGAGGGCCTGGTCCTCTCCCCCGGCTTCATCGACATGCACGCCCACTCCGACCTGGCCCTGCTGCGCGACCCCGACCACAGCGCGAAGGCGGCGCAGGGCGTCACGCTGGAGGTGCTGGGCCAGGACGGGCTGTCGTACGCCCCGGTGGACGACCGCACGCTGGAGGAGGTGCGCCGGGCGATCACCGGCTGGAACGGTTACGGCGAGGACGTCGACTTCGACTGGCGGAGCGTCGGCGAGTACCTGGACCGGCTGGACCGGGGCATCGCCGTGAACGCGGCCTACCTGATCCCGCAGGGCACGGTCCGGGCGCTCGTCGTCGGCTGGGAGGACCGCGAGGCGACCGGCGAAGAGCTGGACCGGATGCGGCGGTTGGTGGCCGAGGGGCTGGAACAGGGCGCGGTCGGGCTGTCCTCGGGGCTGACGTACACGCCCGGGATGTACGCCGGGAACGCCGAACTGACCGAGCTGTGCCGCGTGGTGGCGTCCTACGGCGGCTACTACTGCCCGCACCACCGCTCCTACGGCGCCGGCGCCCTGGAGGCGTACGCCGAGATGGTCGGCCTGGCCCGGGAGGCGGGCTGCCCGCTGCACCTCGCGCACGCGACGATGAACTTCGGTGTGAACAAGGGCCGGGCCCCGGACCTGCTCGCCCTGCTCGACCGGGCCCTGGACGCGGGCGCGGACATCACCCTGGACACCTATCCCTACACCCCCGGCTGCACCACGCTGGCCGCGCTGCTGCCGAGCTGGGCGAGCGAGGGCGGCCCGGAGGAGATCCTGGCCCGGCTCACCGACCCGGCGACGGCCGAGCGGATCCGGCACGACCTGGAGGTCACCGGCTCGGACGGCTGCCACGGCGTGCCGGTGGAGTGGGAGACGGTCGAGATCTCCGGAGTGACCGATCCGGGCCTGGCCGACGTCGTGGGCCGTACGGTCCGGCAGGCGGCGCGGCTGCGCGGCGAGACGCCGTGGGCCACGGCGCACCGGCTGCTGGTCGGGGACCGGCTCGGGACGACCATCCTCCAGCACGTCGGCCACGAGGAGAACGTCCGCGCGATCATGCGGCACCGCGCGCACACCGGCGGCTCCGACGGCATCCTGCGGGGCAGCAAGCCGCACCCGCGCGCGTACGGCACCTTCCCGCACTACCTCGGCCACTACGTGCGGGAGCTGGGGGTGCTGACGCTGGAGGAGTGCGTCGCCCACCTCACCTCCCGGCCCGCGGCACGGCTGCGGCTGCCGGACCGCGGGCTGGTGCGCGAGGGCTACCGGGCCGACCTGGTGCTGTTCGACCCGGGGACGGTCGCGTCCGGCGCCACCTTCGCCGAGCCCCGCGGGTTGCCGGCCGGCATCCCGTACGTGCTGGTCGACGGCCGGTTCGTCATCGAGGACGGCCGGCGGACGGACGTCCTGGCGGGACGGTCCGTCCGCCGTACGCCGCTGTGAACCGCGCCTACGGCTTGGGCAGGGTGCAGCCGGCGGCGGCCAGGTTGAGCTTGTTGCCGGTGGTGAAGCAGGCCGGGATGGTGTAGGTCTCCTCGGCGTAGTTGATGCCCTGGCGGACGGTGACGGTGCCGTTCGCGTCGACCTCGCACGGGTTGTTCTCCGTGCACCGCTGGCCGTCCTCGTTGCCGGTGTTGTTGACGGCGACGACCTTGCCGGTGGCGGTGTCGACGACCGGGGAGCCGGAGGTGCCGCCGATGGTGTTGCAGGCGGAGGTGTAGCGGACCGAGTCCTTCCAGGTCCAGTCGCCCTCCTTCAGCCGGTACACGAACCCGTCGATGTTGCAGCTGTAGATGCGCTTCCAGTAGCCGGAGACCACCTTGATGGCGGTGCCGGCGACCGGGTGGGTGTCCTGCACGGTGAGCGGGCTGATGCCGTAGGAGCTCTTGATCGCCGCGTACGTGGTGGTGGTGCGGTAGATCGTGACGTCCGTGTCCGTCATGGTCGAGTAGACGACCTGGTTGGCGCGGAGGGTGGCGACCTTGGTGCCGGCGGAGTTCAGCAGGCCGAAGGCACGGCTGGAGGACTGGCCGGTGATGACCTCGCCGGGGGCCGGGAAGCCGGTCTCCAGGCAGTGACCGTTCGTCAGCACCAGGGCCGGATCGGTGTCGGCGGAGCCGGGGAAGCGGATGACGGAGCCGGAGCAGTTGCTGAGCGAGACGGTGCCGGCGAAGTCGACGGTGACCGCGGCGGCCTTTGCGGGGTGCGGGGCGGTGGTGTGCGGGGCGGCCATCGCCGGGGTCGCGCCCAGCCCTGCCAGGGCCAGCGAGGAGAGCGCGGCGACGAGAGGCTTCTTCATGTGGGGGTCCCCTCTTACGACTTGGGCGACCGGAGTGCTCCGGTCGCCCACTTGGTTGTCATGCGCATTCTCAACGTCGAGGAGGGGCGGGGACAAGACACGGTGTCAGGTCATAGGGGTTTCCCTGTGCGGACGGCAGGGGGCCGCGGGGCACGGCACGCGGCGGCTGAGCGTGCCCCCTGCCGGGGGCACCGGACTCCGACACGCCTGGCGCCGAGGGCACGGCGGCGGC
The DNA here is from genome assembly GCF_040704085.1 of Streptomyces sp. NPDC047841. NCBI lineage: Bacteria > Bacillati > Actinomycetota > Actinomycetes > Kitasatosporales > Streptomycetaceae > Streptomyces > Streptomyces sp. NPDC047841. Next base: position 443,172 of record NZ_JBEYRP010000002.1, on the reverse strand, counting down.
GGACGCGGGGCGAGCGGTGGCGACGGGAGCGCCGTGGCGCAACGCCCGCCAACCCGGCTCTCAGCGCCGGTGGTTCGCCATGCCGTGACCCCTCCGGAGGCGCCCGGTGCCGTAGGCGCGTGGTGGCCGACGCGGGCGGGTGGCAGCGGCGGGACCGCCGTGGCGCGACGCCCGGCAGCCCGGCCCTCAGCGCGGGTGGTTCGCCGTGTCGTGCCCCCTCCGGAGGCGCCGAACGGCGACACGTCCCGTACCGAAGGCGCGCGGTGACCGCTTCGGGGCGAGCGGTGGCGACGGGAGCGCCGTGGCGCAACGCCCGCCAACCCGGCTCCCAGCGCCGGCGGTTCGCCATGCCGTGACCCCTCCGGAGGTGCCGAACGGCGACACGCCTGGTAGCTCGGCAAGTCTCGCTTCAGCGCCGGAGGTTCGTGTTGCCGGGGGGGACGCCTCGTGTGGGAGGCGTGGTGCCGCACGCTGCGGCTTGGCCCTCAGTGTGGGTGTCCCGGCGTGCCGTGGCCGTGGCCGTGGCCCCGGCCGGGGGTGCCGGACGGTGACGTCCGCGGGGTGCCGGACGACGCCGTCACCGTGGGGGTGGGTGTCGGTGTCGTCGTCGGCGTCGGCGTGGCGGACGGGGAACCGCTCGGCGCCGAGGTCGTGGTGGTGGCCGCCGGGGCGTCGGCCGTCCCGCTGTGCGCGGCCCCACCGGCGGCGGTTTCCGAGGCAGTGGCCGGGCGCGCCGGCGCGGGGTCGCCGGACGCCGGGGCACTCACGCTCGGCGAGCCGGCGTCCCCGCGCGGGCTCGCGGGAGCGGAGTCGACGCCCGCGCTCTTGCCGTCCTCGGGACGCGCGCCGGCCGGGGAGCCCGAGCCGCCGAGCGCGGCGAACGCGGCCACGGCACCGGCCGCGCCGAGGACCCCGGCGACGATCGCCACCCGGCGCCGGCCGCCCGCGCGGCGCGCGGCCCGCCGCCGGCCGGCCCGGCCCTCGCCGGGCACGCCGGCGGCCGTGACGGAGCCGAACGGACGCGTCGCTTCCGCGTGGTCCGCGGCTTCGGGCGCCGCAACGGTCCGCGCGGTGTCCACCACCCCCTGAGTCCCCTGAGCCCCCGCCACCTCGTCGGCCTCGGACAGGGCGGGCAGTTCGCGGGTCGCGTCGTAGGCGTTCTGCCAGCCGTGCGCGGCGGCGGGGTCGGCGTACTGCTCGTACGCGGGGGCCGGAGCCGGCTGCGGGAGGTACACGTTCGGCCGGGTCCCGGACGCGCCGCCCGCTCCGTCCATGCCGTCCGCCCCCGCCTCGTACTCCCGTTCCGTGGACATGCCAGCGAATTGTAGGGACGCAAGCGACTCCCGAGACAGCCGGCGGTGATATTCGGGCAAATCTCCGTGTCTCACGTGGCGGAAAACACGAGCCATGAGGCGTTACCGGGTCGTAAGCTCACGCACATGCAGGTGATCCAGTCGACCAAGCTCGCCAACGTCTGTTACGAGATCCGGGGCCCGGTTCTCGAGGAGGCCATGCGGCTTGAGGCGGCGGGCCACCGCATCCTCAAGCTCAACACCGGCAACCCCGCCGCCTTCGGCTTCGAGTGCCCCCCGGAGATCCTGGAGGACATCCTCCGCAACGTCTCCACCGCGCACGGCTACGGCGACGCCAAGGGCCTGCTCGCCGCCCGCCGCGCGGTCGTGATGCACAACCAGACCCTCGGCATCGAGACCGACGTCGAGCACGTCTTCATCGGCAACGGCGTCTCCGAGCTGATCGTGATGGCGATGCAGGGCCTGCTGGACGACGGCGACGAGGTGCTCGTACCGGCGCCGGACTACCCGCTGTGGACGGCGGCCGTGTCCCTCTCCGGCGGTACGGCGGTGCACTACCGCTGCGACGAGCAGTCCGACTGGATGCCGGACCTCGCCGACGTCGAGCGCAAGGTCACCGAGCGCACCAAGGCGATCGTCATCATCAACCCGAACAACCCCACCGGCGCGGTCTACGACGAGGCGGTGCTCCGGGGCCTGACGGACATCGCCCGCCGGCACAACCTGCTGGTCTGCTCCGACGAGATCTACGACAAGATCCTCTACGACGGCGGCACGCACACCCCGACCGCCAAGGTCGCCCCCGACCTGCTCACCCTCACCTTCAACGGCATGTCGAAGGCGTACCGGGTGGCCGGCTACCGCGTCGGCTGGATGTCGATCTCCGGCCCGCGCGCCCACGCCGACTCCTACATCGAGGGCCTGACGATCCTGGCGAACATGCGGCTGTGCGCGAACATGCCGGGGCAGCACGGGGTGGTCGCCGCGCTCAGCGGACGCCAGACGATCAACGACCTGGTGCTGCCGGGCGGCCGGCTGAAGGAGCAGATGGACACCGCGTACGAGCTGCTGACGCGGATTCCGGGGGTGAGCTGCGTACGGCCGAAGGGCGCGCTGTACCTGTTCCCGCGGCTGGACCCCGACGTCTTCAAGATCAAGGACGACCGGCGGATGGTCCTGGACCTGCTCCGCAAGGAGAAGATCATGGTCGTCCAGGGCACGGGTTTCAACTGGCCGGAGCCGGATCACTTCCGGGTGGTGACGCTGCCGACGGTGGGGGACCTGCGGGACGCGGTGACCCGCATCGGCACCTTCCTGGACGGATACAGCCAGCCGTAGTCGACGGGCTCCGTTCCGTGACCCGACTCAACTTTAGACGAAATCCAAGCTAGGATGGTTTCCTGTCAGAGCACAGGAGGCCATCCCCCATGTACGAGCCGATCCGCACCAAGTCGGTCCACAGCACGATGGCCGGCACCCCCTCGGACTTCCCCCACCGCTCGCGCGAGGAGGAGCTGGACATCCAGCTCGCCGGGCACCTGGCGGCGCTGCTCGCGGTGACCGACGAGTTGCGCGCGCTGTCCCCGTCCGCCGGCCTGGACACGGCGGCGGAGCGCCTCGCGGCGCAGGTGGCCCGGCTGCGGGGAGGGCGCACGCCGCTGCGGGCGGCGCCGGCCGCGGCCGGTGACCCCGGCGCCCTGCACCGGCGTGCGCACGCCCTCGCCGGGCGCGCGCTCGTGGTCGCCGCGTCCCGCGCCGACACGGCGGCGGCGATCCTCTCGGCCGAGCGGATGGACGCGCACGCCGCCGCGCTGTCCGCCGACCCGAAGGAACTCAGCACCGCCTGACCCCGGCGGGGGTCCCCCGATCGGCCCCGGTCCGCGCGCACCCGCAGCGACGCGCGGACCGGGCGCCATACGCCGCGCTCGGCCTGGGCCGGGTGTGCGGTGCGGTTCGTCTCCTCCCGGGGCGCCGGTCCGTCCGGGGCGGGCGCCGTCGCGGCGAAGGGGTGACCGGTGCTCTCCCGTGCCGTTCCGGCGGCCCGTTCCGGAATGATGACCTCCCGTTGCAGACCGGGAACGGGACGTCACCCCCCGTTCATCTCACCGCGGGCGGAACGTGGGATTTCGGGAGCACGCTCCCCGGCGTGAGACGTATCGCGGGAATCGTCCTCGCGGTCCTGCTGATCGGTGGCGTGGTGGCCGCCGTCGTCGCGGGCCGGCAAGGGGAGGACAAGGGCACGGCAACGAAGACCGTGCGTGGTGTGATCGGATCGGAGAAGGCCGACTTCTTCGCCGATCCCGACGTGGTGAAGGCCCTCGCCGCCAAGGGCTACACCGTCAAGACCGAGGCCTCCGGGTCCTGGGCCATGGAGGGGCTGGACCTCAAGGGGTACGACTTCGCCTTCCCGTCCAGCCAGGCACCCGCCGACCAGCTGGCGCTCAAGTACCACGTCCAGCAGCCGCTCCCCCGGCCGTTCTACTCGCCGCTCGTCGTCGTGGCGCACCGCGCCGCCGCCGACGTGCTCGCCGCAGGCGGCCTGGCGGTGCTGGACGGGAAGAACCGCGGCACGCTGCGGACGGGCGCCTACGTGGACGCCGCCCGGCACGACCGCACCTGGCAGCAGCTCAAGGGCGCCCAGGCCCACGGCGAGCTGACGGGCACCCTGTACATCGCCAGCACCGACCCCGAGTCGTCCAGCTCCGGCGCCCTCTACCTCGCCGCCGCCTCTTACGTGGCCAACGGCGGCAAGGTGGTCGCCGGCAAGGCCGACCTCGACCGCACCGCTCCCCTGCTGCACAAGCTGGTCAGCGTCCAGGGCGCCCAGCAGTCCAGCACGGACGCGGTGTTCCGGGACTTCGTCAGCGGCGCGGGCAACCCGCTGGTGCTGGTGTACGAGTCGCAGGTCGCCGCGCTCCTCGCCGAGCGGCACGACGTGGACGACCTGGTCGTGCTGTACCCGGACACCACCGTCAACAGCGACCACACCGTCGTACCGCTGGACGCGGACGGCCGGGCGCTCGGGGAGCTGCTCAGCACCGACCCGGCCCTGCGCAGGCTCGCCGTCCGGCACGGATTCCGGCCGCAGGGCGACGCCGCCGAGTTCGTCGCGGCCACCGCCGGCCGCGCCGCCTACCTCAACCAGAAGCTCACCGGCGTCCGGCAGGCGCCCGTGCCCACCTCCGCGGTGCTGCACGAGATGGCCCGCCGGGCCCGCGGATGACACGGGGGACCCACCGCATGACCGACAGCGACTTCCAGCTCACCCCGCCCGACCCCGTACCACCCGTGCCCAGGGAGAAGGCCGGCGGTCTGGTGCCGGTCGAGGACGCGGTGCGCACCGACATGGCCCGCAGGGCCACCGCCTTCGTCGAGCAGCTCGCCGTGCTCGACGCCCGCTCGCCCGAGTTCGCGGGCAAGGTCGGCGAGATCACCACGCTCGGCGCCGGTGAGATGCGCACCGCCGCCGTCCAGTCCAACCGCATGCTGGAGCGGGCCGTGCGCAGCCTGCCCGGCAAGGGCGGGGACGCCCAGGGCAAGGTGGCCGGCTCGCTCGTGGAACTGCGCCGGGTGGTGGAGGACCTGGATCCGCGGGACCTGCCCGCGAGCAAGGGCCGCAGGTTCCTGTCCCGGCTGCCCGGCGGCAACAAGCTGCGCGACCACCTCGCCACGTACGCCTCCGCGCAGGGCAGCCTGAACCGGATCGTGGGCGCGCTGCGCGGCGGGCAGGACGAACTGCGCCGGGACAACGCCGCGTTGCAGACCGAGCGGGTCCGGCTGTGGGAGACGATGGGCAAGCTCCAGGAGTACGTCGTCCTCACCCAGGCCCTGGACACCGCCGTGGAGGAGCACATCGCCGGGACCGGCGACCCGCAGGAGGCCGACGCCCTCCGTGCCGACGTGCTCTTCCCGGTCCGGCAGAAGCACCAGGACCTGCTCACCCAGCTGGCGGTGTGCGCGCAGGGCTACCTCGCCATGGACGTCGTGCGCCGCAACAACGACGAGCTGATCAAGGGCGTCGACCGGGCCGCCACGACCACCGTCTCGGCGCTGCGCATCTCCGTGATGCTGGCCTCCGCCCTGGACAGCCAGAAGAAGGTCGTCGAGCAGGTCAACGCGTTGCGCGGCACCACCGAGGACCTCATCCGGGGCAACGCCGAGATGCTCGCCACGCAGAGCGGCGAGATCCAGCGCATCGCCGCCGACCCGGCGGTCGGCGCGGAGACCCTGCGCGCGGCGTTCCAGCAGATCTACCGCACCCTCGACGCCATCGACAGCTACAAGGTCCAGGCGACCGAGGTCATGGCGAGCACCGTCCAGTCCCTCACGGACGAACTGCGTGGCGCCTCCGCCCACCTGGAGCGCAGCCGCGCCCAGGGCGCGCTGGAGGGGGGCCTCGGATGAGACGACGCTCCCTGATCGCCGTGGCCGCCGTCACCGCCGGCCTGCTGAGCGCGTGCAGCTCACAGGAGACCGGCGACGACCCGAACGCGCCGAAGCCCGGCACGCTGCGGGTCCTCGCCTCCAGCGAACTCAGCGACATGACGGCCGTCTTCGACCGCGTCCGCGAGGACACCGGCATCACCCTGCGGCCCACCTACATGGGCACCCTGGACGCCGTCGACCTGCTGGCCCGGGGGAAGGCGGACGGGGCGTACGACGCGCTGTGGCTGTCGTCGGACGACTACCTGCGGCTGCGGCCCGAGGCGGCGAGGAAGGTGGTGTCCGAGACGCCGGTCATGTCCAGCCCGGTCGCCGTCGGCGTCCGGCCGGCCACCGTGCGGGGGCTCGGCTGGAAGCCCGGGGACGTCACCTGGTCCCAGGTGGAACAGGCCGTCCAGGACGGGAAGCTGACCTACGGCATGACCGACCCGGCCCGCTCCAACTCGGGCTTCGCCACGCTGGTCTCGGTCGCCTCCGCCCTCTCCGGCGCCCAGTCCGCGCTCACCGACGCCGACGTGGCCAAGGCGACGCCCCGGCTGAAGGAGTTCTTCCAGGGCCAGAAGCTGACCTCGGGCTCGTCGGGCTGGCTCGCCTCCGCCTACCGGCGGCGCGGCACCGTCGACGCCCTGCTCAACTACGAGTCCGTCCTCAAGGGCATCCCGGGCCTCACCGTGATCCGCCCCCGCGACGGCGTCGTCACCGCCGACTACCCGCTCTCCTCGCTCGCGTCGACCGCCGCCCGCACCCGCGAGGACGTCCGCAAGGTGACCGCCGACCTGCGCACCGACGCCGTGCAGAAGCTGATCACCGACACCACCCACCGCCGTCCGGTCGTGCCCTCGGTGCGGCCCGCCGCCGGCCTCGACACCGACCGGCGCCGTGAACTGCCCTTCCCCGGCAGCCGCTCGGTGGCCGACGGGCTGCTGGACTCGTACGAGAACGAACTGCGCCGCCCCTCGCGCACGGTCTACGTCCTGGACACCTCCGGCTCCATGGAGGGCGACCGGCTCGCGGCGCTGAAGAAGGCGCTGACCGGGCTCACCGGCGACTTCCGGGACCGGGAGGAGGTGACGCTGATGCCGTTCGGCTCCGACGTGAAGAGCGTGCGCACCCACGTCGTCGACCCGAAGGACCCGGGGGCCGGGCTCGCCGCGATCCGCCGGGACACCGACGCGCTCACCGCCGACGGCGGCACCGCCGTCTACACCTCGCTGGAGCAGGCGTACGGCCATCTCGGCGCCGGCCGGGACACGTTCACCTCGATCGTGCTGATGACCGACGGCGAGAACACCGCGGGCGCCAAGGCCGGCGACTTCGACGGCTTCTACCGCGCCCTGGACCGCGACCGGCGGGACATCCCGGTCTTCCCGATCCTGTTCGGCGACTCCTCCCGCTCCGAGCTGCGGCACATCGCCGACCTGACCGGCGGCCGCCTCTTCGACGCCCGGCAGGGCTCGCTGGACGGCGCCTTCAAGGAGATCCGTGGCTACCAGTGAGGTCCTCGGCTACCTGGAGTCCCGCAAGAACCTCACCGGCGGCGCCTGCGGGCTGCTCGGTCTGGTGCTGACCTTCACCGGGGTCGCGGGACCGTACTGGCCGGTCGTGGTGGCCGGGCTGTACGGCGCGGGCGCGCTCATCGCCCCGCCGGAGCGGCCCGCTCTGCCGGACTTCCCGAGCCCGTCGGCCCAACTGGAGGAGCTGCGCACCGACTTCGGCCGGCTCGGCGGCTACCTCGCGGACGTCGACCTGCCGCCCGGGGCCGCCGCCCGGCTCGGCGAACTGACCGGACTGCTGGGCGCGCTGCTGGAACCGGGCTGGGCCGCCGAGGCGCTCGCCCGGGACCCGGAGGCCGTGCACACCGTCTCCCGGGCGGTGCGGCAGGACCTCCCGGAGGCCGTGGACGCCTTCGTGCGCACGCGCTGGTGGACGCGTCTGGCGCCGGGCTCCGAGCCGCCCGAACGCCATCTGGAGCGGCAGCTCGATCTGCTGCGGCGGGAGGCCGGGCGGCTCGCGGCGGAACTCGGCGAGACCGAGGCCCGCCGCCAGGAGTCCCACACCCGGTACCTGGAGGACCGGGGCGGGACGGGGGGCCGTGAACCCCGCGCCTGACGTGCGGGTATCGGCGGCGCCGGCCGCCGGCGACGGGGCGACCGGTGCCGGCCGGTCCGTACGGACCGCCCGGTGGGGCGCTCACCGCGGCCGGTCGTGACGATCGCTGGTCAGGGCACGGCGACCGGCCGCGGAGTCATGGGCGGGCGGTTCAGCCCAGGCGCTCCACCAGCGCCCGGTACTGGTCCCACAGCTCCTTCGGGGTGTGCTCGCCGAAGGTGTCGAGGTGCCCGGGGATCAGCGCGGCCTCCTCGCGCCAGACCTCCTTGTCGACCGTGAGCAGGAACTCCATGTCGGAGTCGGAGAGTGCCAGGCCGTCGGTGTCCAGGGCGTCCTTCGCCGGCAGGATGCCGATCGGGGTCTCGACGCCCTCGGCCCTGCCCTCCAGCCGCTCCACGATCCACTTCAGGACCCGCGAGTTCTCGCCGAAGCCCGGCCAGACGAACCGGCCCTCGTCGTTCTTCCGGAACCAGTTGACGTAGTAGATCTTCGGCAGCTTGGACTGGTCCTTGTCCTTGGCGACGTCGACCCAGTGGGCCATGTAGTCGCCCATGTTGTAGCCGCAGAACGGCAGCATCGCGAACGGGTCGCGGCGCAGCTCGCCGACCTTGCCCTCGGCGGCGGCGGTCTTCTCGGAGGCCACGTTGGCGCCGAGGAAGACGCCGTGGTTCCAGTCGAAGGACTCCGTCACGAGCGGCACCGCCGTCGCGCGGCGCCCGCCGAAGAGGATCGCCGAGATCGGCACGCCCTTCGGGTCCTCCCACTCCGGCGCGATGATCGGGCACTGCGCGGCCGGCACGGTGAAGCGGGCGTTGGGGTGGGCGGCCGGGGTCCCCGACTCCGGCGTCCAGTCGTTGCCCTTCCAGTCGGTCAGGTGGGCCGGGGGCTCCTCGGTCATGCCCTCCCACCACACGTCGCCGTCGTCGGTGAGCGCGACGTTGGTGAAGACGGCGTTGCCCCAGAGGGTCTTCATCGCGTTGGCGTTGGTGTGCTCACCGGTGCCGGGCGCGACGCCGAAGAAGCCGGCCTCGGGGTTGATCGCGTACAGCCGGCCGTCCTCGCCGAACCGCATCCAAGCGATGTCGTCGCCGATGGTCTCCACGGTCCAGCCGGAGATCGTGGGCTCCAGCATGGCGAGGTTGGTCTTGCCGCAGGCGGAGGGGAAGGCCGCGGCGACGTACTTGGACTCGCCCTGGGGCGGGGTGAGTTTGAGGATCAGCATGTGCTCGGCCAGCCAGCCCTCGTCGCGGGCCATGACGGAGGCGATGCGCAGGGCGTAGCACTTCTTGCCGAGCAGGGCGTTGCCGCCGTAGCCGGAGCCGTAGGACCAGATCTCGCGCGACTCGGGGAAGTGCGAGATGTACTTGGTCCGGTTGCAGGGCCAGGGGACGTCCTCCTGGCCGGGCTCCAGCGGGGCGCCGAGCGTGTGGACGGCCTTGACGAAGAAGCCGTCGTCGCCCAGCTCGTCCAGGACGGCCTGGCCCATGCGCGTCATCGTGCGCATCGAGACGGCGACGTAGGCGGAGTCGGTGATCTCCACGCCCAGCGCGGACAGCGGGGAGCCGAGCGGGCCCATGCAGAAGGGCACGACGTACATCGTGCGGCCCCGCATGGAACCCCGGAACAGGCCCTGCTCGCCGGTGAAGACGTCCCGCATCTCGGCGGGGGCCTTCCAGTGGTTGGTCGGGCCCGCGTCCTCCTCCTTCTCCGAGCAGATGAAGGTCCGGTCCTCGACGCGCGCGACGTCGGAGGGGTCGGAGGCGGCGTAGTAGGAGTGGGGGCGCTTGATCGGGTCGAGTTTCCGGAAGGTTCCCTTGGCGACCAGTTCCTCGCACAGCCGCTCGTACTCGGCCTCGGACCCGTCACACCAGACCACGCTGTCCGGCTGCGTCAGTTCGGCGATCTCGTTGACCCACGAGATCAGTTCCCGGTGGTTGGTGGGGACGACGGTGGGAGCCGCGATGTCGCGCGCCACGATTGCTCCTAAGTGAGGGATTTTTTGTGTTCTCGCCCCGTGGGGGCCGCGACCCGGATGCTTCGTAGCCTGCTCATCCGGTGCCGACCGCACTCATTTGATCATCCGAGTCTAGTGCCCATCTGTCCAGAGGGCATCACAAGTGAGCGGGGTGAGGAATCCCACGGTCACCACGACTCTTTGCGTCCATGTGGGGTCCAGCTGAAGGACTTTTTGCCGGATGACTTGATTGACCGTGCATTGACGAACGGCTTACGGAGGCGTCGGTACCATGCGAGCCATGACTGCGTCCGCCTCCGACGCGCCCACGGACACGCCGGCCGCCGGCCGTGGCCCCGTGGCGCTCTCCCTGCCGCATCCGGTCAAGCCCAGGCTCCGTGGCTGGCTGCACCTCGGGATGTTCCCGGCCGTACTCATCGCGGGCCTCGTGCTCACCGCCCTCGCCGACTCGACCAGAGGCCGCGTCGCCTGCGGCATCTACGCCCTGACGGCCTGCCTCCTGTTCGGCGTCAGCGCGCTCTACCACCGGGGCAACTGGAGCCCGCGCATGGACGGCGTGCTGCGCCGCCTCGATCACGCCAACATCTTCCTGATCATCGCGGGCACCTACACCCCGCTGACCCTGCTGCTCCTGCCCGGCACCAAGGGCCAGTGGCTGCTGTGGGGCATCTGGGCCGCCGCCGCGGCCGGCATCGTCTTCCGCGTCTTCTGGGTCGGCGCTCCTCGCTGGCTGTACACGCCCTGCTACATCGCGATGGGGTGGGCGGCGGTCTTCTTCCTGCCCGACTTCCTGCACACGGGCGGCGTCGCGGTCCTGGTCCTGGTGGTCGTCGGCGGCCTGCTCTACAGCGCCGGCGGCGTGATCTACGGGATCAAGCGCCCGAACCCGTCACCGCGCTGGTTCGGCTTCCACGAGGTCTTCCACTCCTTCACCCTCGCCGCGTTCGTCGTCCACTACGTCGGGATCTCGCTGGTGGCGTACCAGCACACGTAGCCCCTCGTAGCCCCTCCGCCCTCGCCCTCCACCGGCCACGGCTCCTGCGAGCCGTGGCCGTTCCCGCGCGCCGGGGGGAAGCCCCGGCCGTGGCCCCCGCCACGGCCGATGCCGGACAATGACCGGTATGAGGCCCGCACGCTCCCCGCTCTCCCCCGCCGACCGGCCCCAGCCGGGCCTGCGTGAACGCAAGAAGATCAAGACCCGCGAGGCGATCCGTGCCGCGACCTACGCGCTGATCGAGGAGCAGGGCTACGACGCCACGACGATCGACCAGATCGCCGACCGGGCCGAGGTGTCACCGTCGACCGTCTTCCGGTACTTCCCGGCCAAGGAGGACATCGTCCTCACGGACGAGTTCGGCTCGCTGATGGTGGAGGAGCTGCGCGCCCGGCCCGCGGGAGAGCCGTGGACGGACTCGGTGCGGCACGTGATGCACAAGGCCGTCGACGCGATGACGGCGGAGGACCCCGACATGGTGCGGGTGCGGGCGCACCTCGCGGTCCGGGTCCCCGCGGTCCGGTCCCGCATGGTCGAGAGCATGTCGCAGACCGGGCGCCTGCTGCGCGCGGCCCTCGCCGAACGCTCCGGGCCGGCCGCGGACAGCCTCGAAGCGCGCGTCTACGCGACGGCTCTCGTCGGCGGTCTGCTGGAAGCCACCATGTCGTGGGCGGAGAACGGCTTCCAGGACGACCTGCGCGGCATGGTGGACCGGGCCCTGGACGTCCTGGAGCACGGCCTGCCCACCGGAAAACCCTGAGGGCACGGACCGCTCCCATGACATCCTGACCGGGTGAACGGTCCCGAGATCCACGTCGAGTTCGCCCCCGAGCTGGGCCTGTTCGTGCAGCGCCAACCGGGGCGGACGGTCGTCACCGACGGCGTCTCGTCCCTGGGCCATGTCGTCGAGTCCCTCGGGGTACCGCTCACCGAGGTCGGCGCGCTGGTCGTGGACGGCCGCGAGGTCCCGCCCTCGCACCTCCCGCGGCCGGCCGAGCGGCTGGTCGTCCGGCCGGTGGAACGCCCCCAGCGGGTGCCCGGCGCACCCCTGCGCTTCCTCCTCGACGTCCACCTCGGCACGCTGGCCCGCCGGCTGCGGCTGCTCGGCGTGGACACGGCGTACGAGTCGACGGACATCGGCGACCCGGCCCTCGCCGCCCGCTCGGCGGCCGAGAAGCGGGTCGTGCTCAGCCGCGACCGGGGACTGCTGCGCCGCCGGGAACTGTGGGCCGGCGCGTTCGTCTACAGCACCCGCCCCGACGACCAGCTCCACGACGTCCTCGACCGCTTCGCCCCCGACCTCCGGCCCTGGACCCGCTGCACCGCCTGCAACGGCCTGCTGAGACAGGCCACCAAGGACGAGGTCGCCGCCCAGCTGAAGCACGGCACCCAACGCTCCTACGACGTCTTCGCCCAGTGCACGGCCTGCGGCCGGGCCTACTGGAAGGGCGCGCACCACGATCGGCTGGAGGCGGTCGTGGAACGGGCGCTGAGCATGCGTACCCGGAGCGGCTGAGTACGCCGCCGCTCCGCGGTACCCGGCCGGCTGCTGTACGGCAGTTTCCGGGCCTCCCTCGTGGCCGGTCCGGCCGTGCCGGTGTGGCCCCGGGGCCGGTGGACGGGCGCCGGGACCGGCGCCCTGCTGATCCAGTGCGGCGCCCAGTCGCTGCCGGCCGCGCTGATCCTCAGCCACGCCTGAGGGGCAGCCGCAGCCCGGGCACCCCAGGCGCGCCGCCGCTCTCAGGCAGTGGTCAGCTTCGTCCGCAAGGCGTCCGGGTCCGTCACCGGCAGGTCGCAGACGAAGCCGCGGCAGACGTACGCGGTGGGCGCGCCGTCGACGAGCGTGCGGTCGGCGAGCAGCGGGAACTCCTCGCTGTCCGGGGTGCCACAGGCGACGACGGCCCCCGGGGCGGTGCTCAGCAGCGCCGTACGGTGCAGGGCCGCCGTCCGCTCGTCGTCCGGGGCCGGTCCGACGACCGCCACCTCGCGCGGCCCGTCGAGCAGCGCCTCGGCGACGGCCAGCCCCCATCCGATGAACCGGGGCACGCGCGGCCCGAGCGTCTTGACGACCCCGAGCGCCCGTTCGGCGGCGGCCCGGTGCGGCTCGGAGCCGGTGTGGGCGGCGTAGCTCAGCAGCGCGCCGGCCGCGGCGGTCCAGCCGGAGGGGGCGGCGTTGTCGGTGGGGTCCTGGGGCCGGCGGATGAGCTGCTCGGCGTCGGAGGCGGTGTCGAACAGGGCGCCGGTTCCGGCGTCGGTGAAGCGGGCGAGGACGTGGTCGAGCAGCAGTCCGGCGAAGTCGAGCCAGACGCCCTCGCCGGTCACGGAGGCGAGCGCGAGGAAGCCCTCGGCGACGCCGGCGTAGTCCTCCAGCACGCCCGCGTTCGGGCCGACCCGGCCGTCCTTGCTGGTGCGGGCGAGCCGGCCGTGCTCGTCGAGGTGGACCCGGACCAGCAGGTCGGCGGCGGCGACGGCGGCCTCGGTGAGGTCCGGCCGGTCGAAGCAGGCGCCGGTCTCGGCGAGCGCGGCGATGGCGAGCCCGTTCCAGGCGGCGACGACCTTGTCGTCCCGGCCGGGCGCGGGCCGCCGGTCCCGGGCGGCGAGGAGCCGGTCCTTGACGGAGGCGATCTTCTCGGCCTCGAACACGCCCTCCGTCTGCGGGAGTTGCAGGACGGACTGGCCGTGCTCGAAGGTGCCCTCCTCGGTCACGCCGAAGTACTGGGCGGCGAGGCCGGCGTCGTCCCCGAGGACCTCACGCAGCTGGTCGGGCCGCCAGACGTAGTACGCCCCCTCGACGTGCCGCCCGCTGCCGTCGTCACTGTCGGCGTCGAGGGCCGAGGCGAATCCGCCCTCGGCGGTGCGCAGTTCGCGCAGCAGGAACTGGGCGGTGTCCAGCGCGACCCGCCGGGCGAGGTCCGAGCCGGTGGCCCGCCACAGGTGGGTGTACACCCGGCAGAGCAGGGCGTTGTCGTACAGCATCTTCTCGAAGTGCGGCACGACCCAGTCGCGGTCCACCGAGTACCGGGCGAACCCTCCGCCGAGCTGGTCGTAGATGCCGCCCCTGGCCATCCGCTCACAGGTGTCCCGGGCCATCTGGAGCGCGCCCTCGGCACCGGTCCGGGCGTGGTGGCGGAGCAGGAACTCCAGCACCATGGACGGCGGGAACTTCGGCGCGCCGCCGAATCCGCCGCGCTGGGGGTCGTACTCGCGGGTGAGGCCGAGCAGGGCCTGGGCGAGCTCCTGCTCGCCGGGCGCCTCGTCGGCCTGCCGGACGATCTCCCGCTGGGCGAGATCGCGGACGATCTTCCCGGCGACGTCGGCGACCTCCTCCCGGCGGGTGGTCCAGGCCTGCTGGACGCCCTCCAGCACCTGCCGGAAGGAGGGCATGCCGTGCCGGGGGGCGGGCGGGAAGTAGGTGCCGAAGTAGAACGGCTCGGCGTCGGGGGTGAGGAACACGGTCATGGGCCAGCCGCCGTGCCCGGTGGCCGCCTGGACGGCCTCCATGTAGACGGCGTCCACGTCCGGCCGCTCCTCGCGGTCGACCTTGACGCTGACGAAGTGCTCGTTGAGGTAGTCGGCGGTGGCCCGGTCCTCGAAGGACTCGTGGGCCATCACGTGGCACCAGTGGCAGCTGCTGTACCCGACGCTCAGCAGCACGGGCCTGCCGGTCCTGCGGGCCTCCTCGAAGGCCTCGCCGGACCACGGCCACCAGTCGACGGGGTTGTCCGCGTGCTGGAGCAGGTACGGGGACGTCTCATGGGCCAGTCGATTCGGCATGACCCCATCCTGCCCCAGCCGTCCCCGCGCGGGACGTCAGGCCCGGACGGCAGCCCCCGGTTCCGCCGGACGGGCGGGCGCCGCGGCGGCCCCGCTGATCGTCACCCCTCGCCATCCCGCCGCCCCCGAAGGACACTCGTACGCGACGGAGTTGCCGCCGGAGGGGGACGGGACATGCGGGACGGTCATCGGGCGGAGGCCGAGCGGCTGCTGGTGCGGGCCGTGGAGGAGGAGGTACGGCGTTCGGACGGGCGGGTCGACGGTCAGCTGCTGCTGGCGCGGGCCCGCGGCGCGCTGGACGCGATGGCGGGTGCGGCCGGCGAGGAGTACGAGGCCTACACGCGCGCGCTGGACGAGGCGGAGGCCGGCCGGCTCACCTTCGGCCAGCGGTACGCCCGCGAAGGCGCCGGAACGGCCCTGCTCGTCGCGGCGGTCGCCGCCGTCGCCGCCGCCGTGGCCGACCTGGCCCTCGGCACCGGTACCGGCACGGCCCTCGGCGCGGGCGTCACCGCGGGCGCGGTGGGCGCCGCGGCGACGGTGGTGAAGGTGGCCGGCGCGCATCTGCCCGCCGCCCACCACCGCGCGGGCGCGGCCGGCCAGCCCGGCGGCCCGGAGCAGCTGCGGTTGCAGTGGCTGACCGCGCTGGAGGTGCGGGGCGTCCGCCCGTTCCTCGACCAGCAGCGGGTGCTCAGCGCCTCCACCGGCGCCCGGAAGAAGGGCACCGGCCCGGCGCTGCGCGGCGCGGACAAGAGCGCGGCGGCCCGCAGGCGTTCGGTGCTGGAGCAGTCCTTCGGGCAGCTCCCGGACGCCGACGGCCCGTTCGCGGGGCGCCGGGCGGAGCTGGGGCGGATCAGGCAGTGGGCGCAGGCGGCGCGTGCGGCCACCGAGACCCGGCCGACGCTGGTGGTGCTGCACGGCGAGCCCGGCTCCGGCCGGACCACGCTCGCGGTGCGCGCGGCGCACGAGCTGCGGGACCACTTCCGGGGCGCGGTGGTGGTGGACCTGCGCGGCGGCAGCCGGGAGGAGGCGCCGCTGTCCACCCGGGACGCCCTGCTGCACCTGCTCAACCGGCTGGGCGCGCCCCGCGAGCAGCTGCTGTTCCGGGAGCGGTCCTCCCCCGACCAGCAGGTCAAGCGGCTGGCCGAGCTGTACCACCGGCATCTGACCGGACTGCCGGTGACGATCGTGCTGGACGACGCCTCGGACCCGGAGCAGGTGCGCGCCCTGGTGCCGGAGCGCTCCGACAGCCTGGTGCTGGTCACCGCCCGCTCCCCCCTCGACCTGCCCGCCGACCTGCCGGCCTGGGTGCACGAGCTGCCCGTCCCGGCGCTGGACGCGGCGGGCGCCGAGGAGCTGCTGAGCGCGGCGGCCGAGGACGCGCCGGGGCCGTACGACGCCGACTCCGCCGACCGGGTCCGCGAGCTGTGCGGCGGGCTGCCGCTGGCGCTGCGGGTCGCGGGCTCGGCCCTGGGCCCGCGCTCACCCCGGCAGCTGGCCGCGGACCTGGGGGCGTACGGCCCGGTGGAGCCGGTGGAGCGGGCGCTGTGGCTGCGCTACACCGACCAGCCGGAGCCCACCCGCCGGCTGCTGCGCAGGCTCGCCCTGGCGGGCCGGGCCTCGCTGGGCGCGGCGGCGGCAGCCTCCCTGCTCGCCACCGACGAGGCCGAGGCCACCCGGCATCTGGTGGCGCTCGCCCGGGCGGGCCTGATCGACCATGTGCGCGGCAGCCGCTACCGGCTGCACGACCTGGTGCGGGCCTTCGCGCACGCCCGGCTGCTGGACGAGGAGGACCCGGCCGAGCGGGCGGCCGCGCAGGAGCGGCTGATCGTGAACTACGCGGAGCTGGCCGACTCGGTGCTGCGCCTGGTCGACGGGAACATGTCGACGCGGTCGAACCAGTTCGGCTCGCACGGCTTCCCCTCCCTCGACGAGGCGCTGCGCTGGCTGGACGACGAGTCCAGCTTCATCACGGCGGCCCTGCGGCACGCGGAGGGCGTGGACCAGGCGGCCGTGCTGAACCTGCTGGGCGCGCTGTGCGACTACTGCCTGCTGCGCGGCGACCTGTACCGGCTCGGCGAGATCAGCGAGCTGGCGCAGTCGGTGGACCAGGGACTGCTGGTGCGCTCGGTGCAGTGGCGCACCGGCATCGCGGCCCGGCAGCTCGGCGAGCTGGACAAGGCGCGCACCACGCTGACCTCGGTCGTGGACCTGTACCGGGAGGCCCAGCACGAGGCGGGGGCGGCCCGCGCGCTGACCTCGCTGGGGATCACGCTGCACCACCAGGGCAACCTCACCGAGGCGGCGGCCAGGCTCCAGGAGGCGCTGGACCTGCAGGCGGCACCGGAGCTGGCGACGGACCGGGCGTGGACGATGCACGCGCTGGCGGCCGTCCAGCGCGACCGGGCCCGGCTGGCGGAGGCCCTGGACCTGCTCACCCGCTCCCTGGTCCTGCACCGCGAGGGCGGCTCGGTGCACGGCGAGGCCTGGGCGCACTTCCAGCTGGGCCAGCTGGCCCTGCGGCTGGGGGACGTACCGCGCGCGGAGACGGAGCTGCGGGCGGCCCTGGAGCGGTACGGCAGGACGCGGGACGCCCGCGGGGAGGCATGGGCGCTGACCCAGCTGGCCCGGGCCCGGCTGGTGGCCGGCGACGCCCCCGCGGCCCTGGAGGGCCTGCGCCGGGCGGTGCCCCGGCACCGGGAGAACGAGGACGCGCGCGGCGAGGCGTGGACGCTGTACTACCTGGGGCAGGCGCTGGAGGAGACCGGTGAGCTGGACCAGGCGGTGCGGGACCTGGAGCGGTCCCGGACGATGTTCTCCCGGATACGGGACGTGTACGGCCTGGCCTGTGCCCGGCACCACTCGGCGCGGGCGACCCGGGACCAGCGGGCCGCGCGGACCGGCTCGCTGCGCAACTCCGGTTTCGCCCGTCAGCTCCTGGTGGACGCGCGCGCCGACTTCCAGCGGATCGGCGTCGCCCACGGCGAGGCCTGGACCTGCCTGGAGCTGGCGGTGGTGGACGCGGGCAACGCGCGGACGCCGCAGGCGCTGGCGCTGTGCGACGAGGCGCTCACCCTGTTCACGTCCTACGGCGACCGGCGCGGCGAGGACTGGGCCCGCTTCCTGCGCTGCACCCTGCTGCCGTACGCGGCCCCGGGCGGGGTGGAGGTGGGCACGGCCGTCGCCCAGGAGGAGCTGGCCGAGCTGGCCCGCGACCCGCACCCGCTGCGGGACGAGAAGCTGGCGGACTACGTCTCGGCGTACGCCCTGCTGCTGGAGCGGGGCGTCGAGCTGGAGGCCGGCTGGCAGGCCTGGCGGCTGCGCATGACTCCGGACCGCCACGCCCGGGAGGTGATGGGGGTGGCGGTGCCGGCGGAAGGCTGACCCGGGCGGGTCAGCGCTGCTGTGCCGCGGAGTCGGCCTGTTCCCGGGCCTTCTCCGCGTCGTCGTCCGGCGACTGCTTGAAGTCGACCTTCTGCATGTGCTTGTTCATCGACTTCATCAGTCCCCAGACGGCCACGGCCATCACCGCGAAGACGATGAAACCGAGGACGCCGGGGGTGACCTTGTTCTCGTCCACCTCCTTGGCGAGGGGGACGAGGTGCGTCACTGCCAGGCTCACGCTTGCGCTCATGTCAGGCATTGTCCCGGATGCCCGCGAAGAGGTCGTCCTCGGGGAGGGAAGTATCGACGAGGGACTTCGCCAGCTCGTACTCCTCCGTCGGCCAGACCTCCTTCTGGAGCTCCAGCGGCACCTTGAACCAGCCGCCGTCCGGGTCGATCTGCGTGGCGTGGGCGATCAGGGCCTTGTCGCGGATCTCGAAGAAGTCCGCGCACGGGATGTGCGTGGTCAGGGTGCGCTCGGTGCGCTCCGCCTCGTTCCACCGCTTGAGCCACTCCCCGTACGGCGACTCCAGGCCGCGGTCGAGCATGGCCTGGTGCAGGGCCTCGGTGCGGGGACGGTTGAAGCCCTGGTTGTAGTAGAGCTTCAGCGGCTGGTAGGCGGGGCCGAACTCGTCCTCGGGGTACTTCCCGGTGTCCGCCGCGCCCTCGAACGCCACCATGGAGATCTTGTGGGTCATGATGTGGTCGGGGTGCGGGTAGCCGCCGTTCTCGTCGTAGGTGGTGATCACCTGCGGGCGGAAGGAGCGGATCTGCTTCACCAGCTCACCGGCCGCCTTGTCGACGTCCTCCAGGGCGAAGCAGCCCTCGGGCAGCGGCGGCAGCGGGTCACCCTCCGGCAGCCCGGAGTCGACGAAGCCGAGCCACTCCTGCTTGACGCCGAGGATCTCCCGGGCCTCGTCCATCTCCTTGCGGCGCACCTCGTGGATGTGCTCCTCGATGTAGGCGTCGCCCTGGAGCTTGGGATTGAGGATGGACCCGCGCTCTCCGCCGGTGCAGGTCACCACCAGCACGTCCACCCCCTCGGACACGTACTTCGCCATGGTGGCCGCGCCCTTGCTCGACTCGTCGTCGGGGTGCGCGTGAACGGCCATCAGTCGCAACTGGTCAGTCAAGACTCAATCCTCGGTAAGTCGGCGCCCCGCGTCGTGGGGTGCGGTCAAACGGGTGCCGCCCCGAAGAGGCGTCCCGGAGGGGCGGTGGTCGGGCGGCGGGCGGGCGGCTTCTATAGTGACCGAATCGGGGGGCGAATAATTCCGCGGAGAGGACGATCATGAGTACCGCGAGCACGCGGCTGCCCGAGGGCCGTTACGGCCGTTCCTCGGACCAGCGCGCCGACCGCAAGCTCAGGATCGCCGGTTCGGTGCTGGGCGCGGTGCTGCTCGCACTGGTCGGCTATTTCGCCTACCACTACGTCGCGCAGAACGAGATCAGCGCCGAGGTCATCACCTTCCAGGCCTCCGGCGACGCGGTCAAGGTGCACCTGGAGGTCCGCAAGGACGCCGGCGCCTCCGGCTACTGCACCCTGCGCTCGCAGTCGGCCGACGGCGCCGAGGTGGGCCGCGCGGACTTCCGCTTCTCCGGGTCGGCCACCCGGATCGACAAGGTCGTCACGCTCCGTACGACGGCGCAGGGGACGACGGCCGAACTGCTGGGCTGTCACGCCGGCTGACACCCGCCGGACACGCGCGGCCACGCTCCGGGTTCACCCGGAATGCGTAGGCACTGACCTGCGTTGATGTGGTTCTGATGGCTTATGTCCTCCCCCTTCCGGCGTTGAATTGTTAGGCTCGTGGTTTCGCCCATCCATGAGGGAACATGCTTCTGGGTAGGGCGATGCTTTGTATTCCCAGTACCGACGAGGAGCACCCTGTGACCCAGACCAGCGAGAACGTCACCTGGCTGACCCAGGAGGCGTACAACAAGCTCAAGGACGAGCTTGAGTACCTTACTGGTCCTGCGCGCACGGAGATCGCCGCCAAGATCGCGGCCGCGCGCGAGGAGGGCGACCTGCGCGAGAACGGCGGGTACCACGCGGCCAAGGAGGAGCAGGGCAAGCAGGAACTGCGCGTGCGCCAGCTGACCCAGCTCCTCGAGAACGCCAAGGTCGGCGAGCCGCCGGCCGCGGACGGTGCCGTCGCGCCCGGCATGGTCGTCACGATCGCCTTCGACGGTGACGAGGACGACACGCTGACGTTCCTGCTCGCCTCCCGCGAGTACGCGAGCTCCGACATCGAGACCTACTCGCCGCAGTCCCCGCTGGGCCGGGGCGTCATCGGCCACAAGGTCGGCGAGGACGCGGAGTACGAGCTGCCGAACGGCAAGAAGGCCTCGGTCCGCATCCTGAAGGCCGAGCCGTACACAAGCTGATCCCGGCCCCGGTCGGCTTCCGGCCCCCGGCGCCCTCAGGGGTGCCGGGGGCCTTGTCATGCTCGGGCCGCCCGCGGGCGGCCCGCCGCCGCGGGGCGGTCAGGCGGTCGCGGAGCGGTACTTGCGCACGGCGAGGGTGCGGAACACCAGGATGATCACCACCGACCAGATCAGCGAGGCCAGGACCGGGTGCTGCATGGGCCAGGCGTCGGGTGTCCGGAAGCCCGGCGGCAGGTTGCCGAACAGCTCGCGGCATGCCTGGACGGTGGCGCTGAACGGGTTCCACTCCGCTATGTGCCGCAGGAAAACCGGCATCTGGTTCGCGTCCACGAACGCGTTCGAGATGAACGTCAGCGGAAACAGCCAGATCAGACCGCCCGAGGTCGCCGCCTCCGGGGTGCGCACGGACAGGCCGATGAGCGCGCCGATCCAGGAGAACGCGTAGCCGAGCAGCAGGAACAGGGCGAATCCGGCGAGCACCTTGCCGAAGTTCTCGTGCGTGCGCCAGCCGACCAGCACGGCCACGACCGCGAGGACGAGCAGGGTCAGCGCCGTCTGGACCAGGTCGGCGAGGGTGCGCCCGGTCAGGACCGCACCGCGCGCCATGGGCAGGGAGCGGAACCGGTCGATGAGGCCCTTGTGCATGTCGTCGGCGATGCCCGCGCCGGCGCCCGCCGTGGCGAACGTGACGGTCTGGGCGAAGATGCCGGCCATCAGGAACTCGCGGTAGGCCTGCGTGGAGTTGGAGGAGCCGACCTGGATCGAGCCGCCGAACACGTAGGTGAACAGCACCACGAACATGATGGGCTGGATCAGCCCGAAGATCAGCATCTCGGGAATCCGGCCCATGCGGATCAGGTTCCGGCGGGCTACGACCAGTGAGTCGCGGACGGATCTGACCACAGGGTTGCCGGGTGCCGCGACGGGCGCGGTCTCGGTGACGGCACTCATTTCACGGCCTCCTTGCCGGTGCGCTCGTCCTGCGCGGCGCTCTCCGCCGCGTGTCCGGTCAGGGACAGGAAGACGTCGTCGAGGGTGGGGCGGCGCAGCCCGACGTCGTCCATCTCGATCCCGCGCGAGTCCAGCTCGCGGATGACCTCGGCGAGCAGCTTGGCGCCGCCGGTGACGGGCACCGTGAGCTTGCGGGTGTGCTCCTCGACCGTGGTCTCGCCCTTGCCGAAGCCGCGCAGCACCTCCGCGGCGGCGGCCAGCTCCTCCCGCTGGTGCACCACGACCTCGACGCGCTCGCCGCCGGTGCGGGCCTTGAGCTGGTCGGAGGTGCCCTTGGCGATGACCCGGCCGTGGTCGACGACCGCGATGTCATGGGCCAGGTGGTCGGCCTCTTCCAGGTACTGCGTGGTGAGCAGCAGCGTCGTTCCGCCGGAGACGAGCTGTTTGATGACCTCCCACAGCTGCTGGCGGTTGCGCGGGTCGAGGCCCGTCGTCGGTTCGTCCATGAACATCACCGGCGGCGAGACCACGAGGGCCGCGGCGAGGTCCAGCCGGCGGCGCATGCCTCCGGAGTAGGTCTTGGCGGGACGGTCGGCGGCGTCGGCGAGGTGGAACTGCTCCAGCAGCTCCGCCGCGCGCGCCTTGGCCGCCTTCGCCCTCATCTGGTAGAGCTGCCCGACCATCTGCAGGTTCTCCCTGCCGGTCAGGTACTCGTCGACCGCCGCGAACTGGCCGGAGAGGCCGATGGAGCGGCGTACGGCGTCGGGGTGCCGCAGCACGTCCACGCCGGCGACCACCGCCTTGCCGCTGTCGGGGCGCAGCAGGGTCGTCAGGCAGCGGACGGCCGTCGTCTTGCCGGCGCCGTTCGGCCCGAGGAGGCCGAGGACCGTGCCCTCGGGCACGTCGAGGTCGACGCCGTCCAGTGCCCTTACGTCGCCGAAGGTCTTCACCAGACCTTCGGCATAGATGGCACCTGGCATATGTGTCTCCACGTCGTCGGGGATTTCGGGGACGGATTCTTCGCAAAGGCTAGGTTTGTTCGCCCGGCCGTGCCCGTGGTTTTCGCTGATGCGGACGCCGGTGCGCACGGGTGCGGTACTCGTGCGGGCAGGCCGGCCGGCGACCACACGACACACCATAACGCGATGTATCGCGTCCCTCAAGAGACTTCACTCGAACGGGAGGTGGCCGTGGCCGGCCGTTCCGGGTCAGTCCATGACGGTGTAGCCGGCCTCCCGCAGGGCCCGGCCGACCTCGGCGCAGTGCGCCGGGCCCTTCGTCTCCAGGTGCAGCTCGACCTCGGCCTCCGTCAGACCGAGCCCATGACCGGTGCGGACGTGGCTCACGTCGAGGACGTTGGCGTCGGCCGCCGACAGCACCCCGAGCAGCGTGGCGAGCGCGCCCGGCCGGTCCGTCAGCCGCAGCCGGACGGCCAGGTAACGGCCCTGCGCGGCCATGCCGTGCCGCAGCACCCGCTGCATCAGCACCGGGTCGACGTTGCCGCCGGAGAGCACCGCGACGACCGGGCCCCCGAAGGCGTCCGGCGCGGCCAGCAGCGCCGCCACCGGGCTCGCCCCGGCCGGCTCCACGACCAGCTTGGCCCGCTCCAGGCAGAGCAGCAGCGCCGCCGACAACTGGTCCTCGCTGACCGTGCGCACCTCATCGACCAGCTCGCCGACGATCCCGAACGGCACCACACCGGGCCGCCCCACCTTGATGCCGTCGGCCATCGTCGCCGGGCTCAGCAACGACACCGGGCGCCCGGCGGCCAGCGAGGGCGGGTAGCAGGCGGCCCCCTCCGCCTGCACGCCGACGATCCGCACGTCCGGCCGCAGCGCCTTCACCCCCACCGCGATCCCCGCCGCGAGCCCGCCGCCGCCCATGCCGACGACGATCGTGCGGACCTCCGGGCACTGCTCCAGGATCTCCAGGCCGACCGTGCCCTGGCCGGCGATCACGTCCGGGTGGTCGAAGGGGTGGATGAACACCGCGCCGGTCCGGTCCGCGTACTCCTGGGCGGCGGCCAGCGTCTCGTCGACCACCTGGCCGTGCAGGCGCACCTCGGCGCCGTAGTCCCGGGTCGCGCTGATCTTCGGCAGCGGCGCGCCCTCCGGCATGAACACCGTGGCGTGCACACCGAGCAGGGAGGAGGCGAGCGCCACGCCCTGCGCGTGGTTGCCGGCGCTCGCGGCCACCACACCGGCCGCCCGCTCCTCCGGCAGCAGCCCGGCGATCCGCACGTAGGCGCCGCGCAGCTTGAACGAGCCGGTCCGCTGGAGGTTCTCGCACTTCAGGTGTACGGGGGCGCCGACCAGCTGGGACAGGTGCCGGCTGCCCTCCATCGCGGTCACACGGGCCACTCCCGAGAGCATCTTCTGGGCGCCGCGCACGTCGTCGAGGGTCACGGAGCGCAAGGAGTCGGCCGTGCGGTAGCTCATGACTCCAGCATCGCAGTTCACGTTCGCGCACGACGGGCGTGACCAAGCAGCGAGACCGGTTCGTGCAGCGCCGGTACGGCCCGGCGCCGGGCCGCGTACCCTGTCCCCCAACCAGCAGCCCTTCATGAAGCGAGCCTCCGGCCATGCCCACAACACCTGAAATGTCGATGGACATGACGACCGTCGGTGACACCGGTCTCCTCGACACCCTCCAGCACGAGGTGGCGGTGTTCGCCCGCCGTGCCGAACAGACGCGGCTCGGCGGCGTCGGCCAGGTGCGCAACTCCATGGACCGTGCCGCGTACCTGCTGCTCAACCGGCTCGACAACGAGGGCCCGATGGGCGTCAAGGCGCTCGCCGCGAGCATGGGCATCGACTCCTCCACGGTCACCCGGCAGGTGGCGCCCCTGGTCGACACCGGGCTCGTCAAGCGCACCTCGCACCCGGAGGACGGGCGCGCGGTGGTGCTCCAGCTGTCGCCACGCGGTGCCGCGCGGCTGGAGGAGGTGCGCTCGTCCCGGCGTCAGCTCATGGCCGAGCTGACACACGACTGGGCGCCGGAGGAGCGCGAGCAGTTCTGCACGCTGCTCACCCGCTTCAACCACGCGCTCTCCGCGCGGATGACCGTGCAGGGCGTTCCGGCGGCGGAGCAGCCCCCGGCCTCCTGACCGCGCGCCGCACGGCGCGGGTTCCGAGGGCTTGACCCCGGCCCGTCACTGGCCTGATATGAGACCGGGTCCGCAGAGGGGTTCGTCCGGACCGGCCCCGGCCCGGCCGGGGCGGGACCCCGTCGGGGGGAGGTGCGGTGGGGGATCGGCAAGCGGCCCGTGATGCCCGCCGGGCCCGGGAGTTCGAGGCGTTCGTCGCGGGTGCGGCCGGGCGCCTGCTGCACGCCGCCATGCTGCTCACCGCCGAGGCGCCGGACGCCAACCCGCGCGCGCGGCGCCTGCTGACGCTCGCGCTCGCCCACACCTACGCCCGCTGGGACCGGCTGCGCGGCGAGGACCCGTACGACTGCGCCCGCCAGTACCTCGCCACCCGCTTCGCGCGCACCACCTGGCACCGGTACAACGCCCTCGGCCGCGCCCGGCCGGATCCGCGCAGTCCGCTGGCCGCGCTCGCACCGCGCGAGCGGCTGGTCCTGGTCCTGCGGTTCTACGAGGGGGTGGCCGAGGAGCAGACGGCGGCCCTGCTCGGCCTGCCCGTGGAACGCGTCCACAGCCTCTGCGACCGCGCGACGGCCGACGTGCTGCACCCCGCCCGCCCGGTCGCCCCCCGCGCGGCGAACACCGGGGCGGCACCGTCATGAGCCGCGCCGGTGATCCCGTACGGCCCGTCCCCCCGCACGGCCGCCACCGGGGCCCCTCGTCGCGGGAGCGCCGGTCCGGCGGCGGGAGGCCGTGGTGAGGCGGGGCGAGCGGGAAGCCGCCGTGCGGCGGATCATGGAGCGGGGCGGGGCTCCGGTGCCGCCGGAGCTGCACGCGGACGCGGTGCGCCGCGGGGAACGACTGCTGCGGCAGCGGCGGCTCGTCCGCCGGGTCCTGTGGCTGCTGGCCTGCGTCGCGGCCGTCGCCTTCGCGGTGTGGGCGGCCGACGCCCACCCCTGGGCGGAGCCGCCCTCGCAGACGACCCCACCGCTGACCGGCTGGTGACCCCCGCTACTTGCCGAGGGCCTGCCGCAGGTCCTCCAGCAGGTCGTCGACGTTCTCGATGCCGACCGACAGGCGCACCAGGTCGGCCGGGACCTCCAGCGCGGAACCGGCGACGGAGGCGTGCGTCATCCGGCCGGGGTGCTCGATGAGGGACTCGACACCGCCGAGGGACTCGCCGAGGGTGAACACCTGGGCGCGGTTGCACACGTCGACCGCGGCCTGCTCGCCGCCCTCGACCCGGAACGACACCATGCCGCCGAACGCCTTCATCTGCTTGGCGGCGACCTCGTGGCCGGGGTGCTCGGGCAGCCCCGGGTAGAGCACGCTCGTCACGCGCGCGTGCCGGGACAGCATGTCGGCGATCTTCGTGGCGTTCTCGCTGTGCCGGTCCATGCGCACCGCGAGGGTCTTGGTGCCGCGCAGCACCAGCCAGCAGTCGAAGGGGCCGGCGACGGCGCCCATCGCGTTCTGGTGGTAGGCCAGTTCCTCACCGAGCCCCGGGTCGGAGACGATCAGCGCGCCGCCGACCACGTCGGAGTGACCGCCCATGTACTTGGTCAGGGAGTGCACGACGACGTCGGCGCCGAGCGCCAGCGGCTGCTGGAGGTAGGGCGTGGCGAAGGTGTTGTCGACGACGAGCTTCGCGCCCGCGTCGTGGGCGACCTGGGCGACGGCGGCGATGTCGGTGATGCCGAGCAGCGGGTTGGAGGGGGTCTCCACCCAGACGGCCTTGGTCTTCGGGGTGATCGCGGCCCGCACGGCGGCCGGATCGCTGGTGTCGGCGACCGACCACTCCACCCCCCAGCGGGTGGCGACCTTCGCGAAGAGCCGGAAGGTGCCGCCGTAGGCGTCGTTCGGGATCACCACGTGGTCGCCGGGGGTGAGCAGCGTACGCAGCAGGGTGTCCTCGGCCGCCAGGCCGGACGCGAAGGCGAGGCCGCGGCGGCCGCCCTCCAGCGCGGCGAGGTTCTCCTCCAGGGCGGTCCGGGTCGGGTTGGCGCTACGGCTGTACTCGTAGCCGCCGCGGAGCCCGCCGACGCCGTCCTGCTTGTAGGTCGAGACCTGGTAGATCGGCGGGACGACCGCGCCGGTGAGGGGATCCGCGGTGTTGCCCGCGTGGATCGCGAGGGTCTCGAAGTGCTGACTGATGTGCCTGTCGCTCATGTGCACCGAGCGTAATGCGCCCGGCGGGATGGTGACGCCCGCCATGAGCTCTCGCCGTGCCGCGCAATCCGGCCGTCATGCTCGGACGGCCGGGCGGCCGCCGGCGGCATGCTCCGAGCCGCGTTGCCTCATTCGATTCATGAGGCATCCGCTGTCATGTCCTCGCCCGGAGTTTTCCACAGTCCGGCGGCGGGGTTCGCCAATTGTCGGCGGCGTCTGGTTCGCTTGAGGCATGTCGATTCTCTGGCTGCTGATGGCGCTGCTCCTGCTGGGCTTCGTGCTGCTCCCGGTCGTACGGCGCAGGCGCGGGGTGATCGAGCAGGTTCCCCCGGGACACCCGGACGCCGCCGACCCCGCGGCCTACGGCTTCCTGCGCCAGGAGGAGCTGGACGTACGCCTGCCCGGCCCGGACGAGGACCTGCTCCAGGTCCTGGAGCTGGTGCAGCGCACGCAGGACTACCGGGCCGCCGCCCAGCTGCTGGCCGGCACCGAGTCCGGGGGCGAGCGGCGCTGGCAGCGGGTGCAGGCCTTCGCCGGTGCCGCCGCGCTGGAGTTGCAGCAGCGGCCCGGCGGGGTGCACGAGACGCCGGGCGGCCAGTGGCTGCGGGTGTGGCGGGCCGAGCAGCCCAAGGACGCGGGCGCCGCCGCCGTCCACGCGGAGTTCCTGGTGCAGCAGGCCTGGCGGACGTCGACGCCGGGCACGGACGACTTCCGCATCATCATGGAGGAGGCGCGGCACGCCTGTGCGCAGGCGGCCCTGCTGGCGCCCGGTGACCCGGTTCCCTACGTGACGGAGCTGTCCATCGCACGCGGACTGGCCTATCAGCACGCCGAGTTCGACCAGCTGTGGCTGAAGATCCTCGACCGCGCCCCGCACCATATGGGCGCGCACCTGGCCGCGTTGCAGTACTGGTGCGAGAAGTGGCACGGCTCGCGCGAGCAGGCGTACTCCTTCGCGGAGGCCGCCGCGGCCCGTGCCCCGGAGGGTTCGCTGCTCGCCGCGCTGCCGCTGTTCGCGGTGTTCGAGCACCTGCCGGAGGTGAACCTGGTCGCGAGCTTCTACCGGAGCGAGGTCGTCACCAAGGCGATCCACGGCGCGCTGCACGCGGTGCACGCGGCCGGCCCCGAGGACCCCATGCTGCCGCACGTCCGGCACCTGCTGCTGTTCTTCCTGGTCCGCGCCGAACGCTGGGCGGAGGCCATGCAGCAGCTGATACACATCGACGGTCACGTCGGCGCGCTGCCGTGGATCCTGTCCGCCGATCCGGCCGCCGAGTTCGCCCTGCACCGTGCGCTGGCCGTGGCCGGTTACGAGGCCAACGGCGGCAGCCCGGCCGGCCTCCCCGGCTGACGCACCCCTCCGGGCCCCGTCCCGGGACCCCCACCCCTTGCGCCCCCGAAATCGCATTGCCCTTCTGACCTGCGGTAGGGCATACTCCGCATCCCCCCACACCGCACCAGACGCACCACCCAGCACCGCCGGCACCGCCGAAGCACCGCCCGCGGCCGACCGGCCCGCCGCCGGCCCGGCGCTCCGTCATGTCCCTTTTCCCTTTGGTCCTGTGGGGGGATCTGCCCGATGGGCGCAACTCTGCGCGCGCTGCGCGCCCTCGTCCTGCTGCTCGGCTTCTACCTGCTGAGCCTCGTTCTGCTCGCCGCGCTGATCGCCGTCGACGTCCTCGTGTTCGGCTGGGGACACGGCCCGCTCACCGTGAAGGTCGGCTTCGTCACGGTACTGCTGGCCGTCCCCGTCGTCCGCGGCATGCTGATGCTGCGCACCCCGAAGGGCGAGGACGGGCCCGGCATCCCGGTCACCGAGGCCGACGAGCCCCGCCTGTGGGCGCTGGTCCGGGAGCTGGCCGCGGCGGCCGGCACCCGCGCGCCCGACCGCATCCTGCTCACCGGCGAGGTCAACGCGGCCGTCAGCGAGAACCCGCGGCTGCTCGGCCTGCTTCCCGGCCCGCGCCGGCTCTACCTCGGCGTCCCGCTGCTGACCGGCCTGACCGAGGCCCAGCTGCGGTCCGTACTCGCCCACGAGTTCGGGCACTTCACCGGCGGGGACACCCGGCTCTCCGCGCTGGTCGTGCGCGGGCGCGTGCAGATCGGCCGGGTCATCGGCCAGTTCCACGAGAAGGCGGACGAGAAGGTGGCCGCCGACCGGGCCCGGCAGGAACGGGCGTCCGCCAAGCGGATCGCCAAGGGCAAGAAGGCCAAGCGGATCGACACGACCGGCGTCGGAGCGACGTACCGGACGATGGCGAGGATCTACACCGCCTACGGCAAGCTCTACCTGCGTACCTCCCTCTCCACCGCGCGCGGCCAGGAGTTCGCCGCCGACCTGACCGCCGCCCGGATCGCCGGACGGGACGCGACCGCCTCGGCGCTGCGCGAGATCCCGGTCCTGTCCGCCTCCCACGACTTCTACCTGGAGTCCTACGCCACCCTCGGCCTGCAGGCCCGGCTGCTGCCGCCGCGCGGCGAGTTCTTCGGCGGCTTCGGCCGGCTGCTGACGGCCCGTGAACTGGAACTCGCGGGGCTCCGCTCGCAGCTGCCGGAGGAGCCGGCCGGGCCGTACGACTCGCACCCGCCGATCGCCGAGCGCGTGCGCCGGATCGAGGCGCTGCCCGCGGACGGCCGCGCCGACGAGGCCAAGGGGGCGGCGCTGGCCCTGCTGGCCGACCCGGCGCGCACCCTGGCCGCCCTGGAGGACGCCGTCCTCGCCGACGAGCTGCTCGGTTACCCGCGCGCGGGCGGCTGGGAGGACCTGCTGGACGCCTCGATGGCCACGGGCCTGTCGGCGGCGCGGACCCCGCTGCACCGGGCGCTGGCCCAGTACACCGGTCAGCCGCCGACGCTGTCCGCGCTGCTGGACGTCATCGACGACGGCCGGCTGTGGCGGGTGGCCGAGCAGCTGCCGCTGTCGGAGGAGGCCGCCGCCGCGAAGGGGCGGGCGTTCCGCGAGTTCGTCCGGCCCGTGCTGCGCCGCTCGCTGCGCACCATGGTGCTGGCCGAGTTCAGCTCCCGTTCGCTGCTGCACTGGGAGTTCTCCTGGACCCGCCCGGCGGCGGTGCGGCTGCCCGGCTGGGGCTCGCAGACGGAGGACGACGGTCCGGAGGCGGCGCTGGAGGCTGCCGTGGAGGCGGCGGTCGCCGACCACCCCGAGACCACACGGCTGCGGGCGCTCCTGCCGCCGGCCACCCAGAACGCCTGACGGGCCACGGCCCGCCGACCGCCCGGCAGGCCCGCGCCGCCCCCACTGCCGTACCTCCCGAAAACGAACGGACCCGACCCCCGATGACCGTCCTCCTCTGGATTCTGGGCATCCTGGCCGTGCCCACGCTGCTCTTCGTGCTGTGGCTGGCCTGGGTGTTTCTGAAGGAGCTGTTCCACCCGAGCCCCGACGACGACGCGGAGGCGGCCGAGGCGGCGGAAGCCGCCCAGGCCGCACAGAAGCTCGGGCTGCTGCCCGCCGAGCGGCAGAACACCGACCTGGCCGCGCCCCTTCCGGCGGAGTGGACCGCCGCGCTCACCGCGGTCCGCGGCGGTGACTGGCGGCCGGCCGCCGACCTGCTCGCGGCGGTCGGCCACGACTGGGAGCGCCGGTCCGCGCTCGTGTACCTGCTGGCGGACCGCGCGGCCGAGGAGGACGCGTGGCTGCTGGACTGGGAGGCCGAGCGGCGCGACGACCCCGGCGCCGCCGTGGTCCGGGCGCGCAGCACGGTGATCCTCGCCTGGAAGCTGCGCGGTGCGAAGACGGCCCGGTACACGACCCGGGAGCAGGCCGAGGGCTTCCACCGCACGCTGGTCTCGGCCCGTGCGGAGATCACCCGGGCGGCGGCGCTGAACCCGCAGGACCCCACTCCGTACATCGCGGAGATATGGGTGGCGCTCGGCCTCGGCTATCCGAACGCCGACATGGACAAGCTGTGGGCGGAGATCTCCGCCCGCGCCCCGCACCACTACGAGGCCCACTTCTCGGCGCTCCAGTACTGGTGCGCGAAGTGGCGCGGCTCCGAGCGGCTGGCCTTCGAGTTCGCCGAACGGGCCGCCGCCGACGCGCCGTTGGGCAGCCTGCTGACGGCGCTGCCGCTCATCGCGCACTTCGAGCACGACGAGTCGGAGGACACCGCGGCCGACAACACGCCGGAGATGCTGGCCCGGGTCGAGGCGGCGCTCCAGGACGCCGCGGCGGCGGACCCGTCCCACCCGCGGTTGCCGGAGCTGCGGCACCTGCTGGCGTTCTACCTGCACCTCCAGGACCGCAACGAGGCGGCGCTGGAACAGTTCAAGCTGGTGGACGGTCATGTGAACGCGCTGCCGTGGCGCTACCGGGGCGACATGGCCGGGCACTACTGCCAGGTCCGCGACACCGTGGTACGGGCGGTGCGGGAGACCGCCGCGGCGCCCGCCTGACCGGAATGCGGCGGGTCGCCCGGACGTTGTGAGCGGTGCCGGCCGGCGAGGCCGCCGGCACCCCATCCCCCGACCGACAGGGAGACCCCCATGCTCTTCGGCCGCACGCCCCGGCTGCCCACCCCCGAGCAGGCACTCACGGGCCGCCCCGCACTCCCCTACGAGGTCCCCCACCGGCACACCGTCCTCGGCACCCCGCTCCTCGGCCCGTACCCGGAGGGCCTGGAGGTCGCCGACTTCGCCCTGGGCTGTTTCTGGGGCGCGGAGCGCACGTTCTGGCGGCTCCCGGCGGGCGTGCACACCACCCTGGTCGGCTACCAGGGCGGCTACACCGAGAACCCGACGTACGAGGAGGTCTGCTCGGGCCTGACCGGCCACACGGAGGCCGTCCGCGTGGTCTACGACCCGCGGCAGATCTCGTACGACCGCCTGCTCAAGACCTTCTGGGAGTCCCACAACCCCACGCAGGGCTTCCGTCAGGGCAATGACGTGGGCACCCAGTACCGCTCGGCGGTCTACACCCACACCCCGGAGCAGGCGGCCACGGCGCAGGCCTCCCGCGAGGCCTACCAGAAGGTCCTGACCTCCTCCGGCTACGGCACGATCACCACGGAGATCCTCCCGGCACAGGGCCGCGCCTTCTACCCGGCCGAGGCATATCACCAGCAGTACCTCGACAAGAACCCCGCGGGTTACTGCGGCCTGGGCGGGACGGGCGTCAAGCTAAGTACCCCGTCCGAGACCAACTGGGGGGCGTCGTGCTCGACGGGCATCGCTCCAGCGCCGGAGGTCACGGAGCAGTAACCCTCCAGGCTCGTGTCTGGCCCAACCGGCCGTGCCGCCGACCCACCACCCAGTACGGAGGCGCGGCCGGCTTTCGGCGCCGTCTGGGCAAACCGGCGCCGCAGAGAGTCAGCCTTCCCAGAGCCAGTTCTCGGTCATACCGCACGCTGAGGGCATGATTCGCTGCGTCCCTCGCCACGATTACAGACATGGCGACTTCGGGGGCGGGGAGCGGTCGGTTCGGTGGCCTGGGACAGTGGTGGGGCGTCTTGGCCGGCGCTCTACTCATCGCTGCGTGGATCAACGGAGCCGCCGGCCCCGCGGCGGTCATCGCGCTCTCCGCCGCCGTGCTCCTCTGGTCCTTCTTCCAAGCTCCGGTGACGTGCGCAGCTCCGGTCAGGGGACGGGAGGACGGCTGCCGTAACAATGCAACTGGCCTCCTTATGGGATGCCACATCCGGCAGCACCGGTGGCAGAAGCTCAAAATGCTGATCATTCGGCGGCGGGTGCACGAGTTCTGCTCCGGGCTGTTCTCGGACGGTAAGGCAGCCCTCGTCACACTCGCGGCAGTAGGCAGCTTCCTCTCCGGACTGGTGGCCCTGATACCCGGCACCGCCGTGCACTGACCTAAGCGCTTGCGGACTCGTCGTCAGCACCATCCAGCGCTGGGCTGACGAACACGGCGAGATAGCGGAACTAACCGCCTGGCCCGCTCAGGTCGGTGTACGGCTCCCAATCGAGTGAATACGCACCCCGCAGTCTGCACGTATTCGGCTGATAAACGCCCTCAGCCCACAACAGCGTCCCGGCGAGCTCACGTCCCTGGTGGATCCTGAAGTCGTGATCCCGAGTACGTCGGCGGCGGGGGCTTGGCGGAGTCCACAGAGACGCCTCGTTGGTCATCATCAGGGCAAGACCGTTCTGGCCGGACCGGCTGCAGAAGCGCTCCAGCCTGGCTATGTCCCGAACGAAGTACAGGCGAGCGATGTCGGTAGCGGCGTGCGCCCTCAATGAGTAGTCCTCAGATGGATTGCCGGCCGTGCCTGTCCAACTTCGGGTGAAGTACTTGAACTCGATTGCGGTGCGGGTCGAGGGCCCAAGGCACAGGAGGTCCAGGTACTCGGTCTTGCCCTGCGCTCGTTGCGGCACCTCCAGCCTGGAGCGCACCTCCGGTGCCAGCTCCCAGAGCGCCCGAGCAAAACTGTGCCGAAGGTCGGCTTCGGAGTGAAAGACCGGCCTCTGCCGGCGCAGACACTCAACGACATCGCTGAGTGCGGTCCGTCCGGCGATAGTCCCAGTGCCGTCCATCGGCGTCGTAGTCACGGCGTCATTGAAGTGGCTCCCTGGCTGAACTCTCAAGCACCGTGGCTGACTTCGGATGCTGGTGGGTCCGGGTCAACACCGGCACAGGTACGCGCCCCTGTCAGTCCCTGGCTCTAACGTGGGGCCGGACAACGCCAAAACCTATTGGGGGAGCACAGTGAGCGATGCCGCCTTCTTGGCAGCCACGGAAGACCATGTACGCGTCGTACGAGAGGCTCGGCGCATCGTAAGGCAGATCCTTGCTGACGACGCGGCTCTCAGCGGGTACGAAGTCCTTCGCCGTCTGGACGATCTGGCGGTTGAAGCCTCAGCGGAAGCCGAACGCATCGCTACCGCGCTCGTGGAGGAGTCCGTGTGCCGCCACTGCGGACACTCGATCACGCGGGTCGGCGATTCCGCGTGGCGTCACGATGAGGCCCCGCCCATGTCGCGGGGGTGCCGAGCCGCGAGCTTCGATCGGGACGGCACTTGGGACGACTCCCTCGACCGAACATGGAAAGCAACTCCGCCGAAGAGCCGCTGATACTTCCGGGCGCCGGAGCTCAACGGGTCATATGGCTCAACAGGCCAGTCGGGACGGGGTCAAGCTAAGTACCCCGTTCGAGACCAACTGGGGTGCGTCGTGCCCGACGGGAATCGCTCCGGCGCCGGAGGCCACGGACAAGTAGCCGGTAGTGCGTGCGGTAGGTCTGACGCGGACGCCGTGGCACCGGCGATTCCCACGGTGCTGCGGCCGGCGGTCTCCGTCGCAGTGACCGGCGGTCGAAAATCAGTGGCCGCCCGAACCGGCTGTCACCACGCTGTACGCCATGGAACAACAGCAACGCGAGATCCGTGCGGCCTACGCGGACTCCACGATCACCGTCTACCAGGCGTACGCTCCGGGAATCGGCCTGCCCGCCATCCAGGAGGGCCGTTTTCCCGCCGCGTGGAAGCGCGACAGGATGACGTGGATCAAGCCGTCGTTCCTGTGGATGATGTACCGATGCGGCTGGGGCGCCAAGCAGGGGCAGGAGACCGTTCTCGCGGTCGAGATCAGTCGTGACGGTTTCAAATGGGCGCTGCGTCACGCGTGCCTGTCGAGCTATGTTCGCGGGGTGCACCCCGACCGGGCCGCCTGGCAGCGTCAGTTGAAGCGCGCGCCCGCTCGCGTGCAGTGGGACCCCGAGCGGGATCTGCGCCGGCGGCCTCTGCCGTACCGGTCTCTGCAACTCGGCCTCTGCGGTGAGGCCGCACGACGCTACGCGGACGAGTGGACGGTCTCCATCCGCGACGTGACCCCACTCGCCCACGAGATACACGCCCTGGTCAACGGGGGCGATCTGGACTCCGCCGCCCGGCGCCTGCCCCAAGAACGCCCCTACCACATTCAGGAAGACCTTCTCGCCCACCTACGCGGATGACGGACCGGTCCGCCCGACAGCCGGCTCCGGCCCACGGGTCACATGACAGCACAGGCTCGGCGGCACCGGTCTGTCCTGTCCGGTCGGGGTCGCCGAGGCGCAGGGCTGAGCCAATTCCGGCGACGGTCCCCGGTCCCTCCCCGTAGATTCACCCCCCGTGTCGAGACGGTTCGACTCGGAGCGAAGGGGAGGGCATGGGCAGTCGGGTTTTTCTCATCGGTGGGGGCTGGGACCGCGCCGAGGTGTACGAGCCGTTCCTGCGGGAGCTGGATGGTGAGCGGCGGGTCGGGTGTCTGGTCCTCGACGAGGGGGACGGGGCCGCGCAGTTCGAGCGGTACGCGACGGCGCTGCGGAAGGCCGGGCCGCCGTGCACGCCGGTGCCGCTGCTCGTGCCGCTCGGTGGCCGCTTCGAGCCGGAGGCCGCGCTGGACGGGATCGACGGGCTGCTGGTGTGCGGTGGGCTGACACCCGCCTACCTGGACGCGCTCGCGGACTGCCTGGAGCGGCTGCCGGCGCTGCTGGCGGTGCGCGGGATGCCGTACGCCGGTTTCTCCGCCGGTGCCGCCGTGGCCGCGCGGCGGGCCCTGGTCGGCGGGTGGCTGCTGGACGGGGTCCCGGTGTGTGCGGAGGAGACCGGGGAGGACCTGGCGGAGATCGAGGTCCGGCCGGGGCTCGGCCTGGTGCCGTTCGCGGTGGACGTGCACGCGGCCCAGTGGGGCACGCTGGCCCGGCTGGTGACGGCGGTCGCGCGGGGGGACGCGCCCTGCGGGGTCGCCGTGGACGAGAACACGCTGCTCACGGTGGGGGACGGCGAGGTCCGGGTGGCCGGGACCGGCCGGGTCCATGTCGTACGGCCGGCGGACGACGGAGCCGTCCTGGTGCGGGCGTACGGCGCCGGGGAGGGTTTCCGTCTCGGATAGCGCCCCCGAAGGGGCGCGGGGAACCGCGCGAACGGCCACGACGGCCCGCACCCGGCAGACCATCCGCACCCGGCAGACCATCCGCCGCACGCCGTAGCCCGGCAGGGCTACGGCCTCGCAGGACCACGGCCCGACAGGTACGCGCCCGGGCACGACCGCGCCCGGGCCGGACCGCAGGTCAGATCGTGGCCGTGTCGATCACGAAGCGGTAGCGGACGTCGCTCGCCAGCACCCGCTCGTACGCCTCGTTGACCTCGGCCGCGCTGATCAGCTCGATCTCGGCGCCGATGCCGTGCTCGGCGCAGAAGTCCAGCATCTCCTGGGTCTCGCGGATGCCGCCGATCATGGAGCCGGCGAGCGTCTTGCGGCCGCCGATCACCGAGAAGAGGTTGAGCGCGATGGGGTCCTCGGGGGCGCCCACGTTCACCAGCGCGCCGTCCGTCTTCAGCAGCGACAGCAGCGCGCCGAAGTCCATCGGCGCGGACACGGTCGACACAATCAGGTCGAAGGTGCCGGCCAGCTCCTCGAAGGTCTTCGGGTCGCTGGTGGCGTAGTAGTGGTCGGCGCCCAGCTTGAGCCCGTCGTCCTTCTTGCGCAGGGACTGGGACAGCACCGTCACCTCGGCGCCCATGGCGTGCGCGATCTTGACGGCCATGTGGCCGAGACCGCCGAGGCCGACGATCGCGACCTTCTTGCCGGGGCCGGCGTTCCAGTGGCTCAGCGGGGAGTAGGTGGTGATGCCCGCGCAGAGCAGCGGCGCGGCGACGTCCAGGGACAGCCCGTCGGGGATGCGCAGGACGTAGTTCTCGTTGACGACGATCTTCTCGGAGTAGCCGCCGTAGGTGGGCTCGCCGTCCTTGCCGACGGCATTGTAGGTGCCGACCATGCCGTTGAGGCAGTACTGCTCCTCGCCTCGCAGGCAGTTCTCGCACTCGCGGCAGGAGTCGACCATGCAGCCGACCCCGACCCGGTCGCCGACCCGGAACTTCGTCACGCCGGGGCCGACCTCGGCGACGACGCCCGCGATCTCGTGGCCGGGGACCATCGGGAAGATCGCCTCGCCCCAGCCCTCGCGGGCCTGGTGGATGTCGGAGTGGCAGATACCGGCGAACTTGATGTCGATCAGGACGTCGTGCTCGCCGACCGCGCGTCGCTCGATGGTCGTCCGCTCCAGCGGGGCCTTCGCGGCGGGCGCGGCGTATGCGGCAACAGTGGTCATGCGGAGGATCTCCTAGCGGGGGGTCTCGCGCCCGGCTGCCTTCCCGCCGGGCACGGTCTCCAGCCTGCCGGGCGAGGCGCCGCCCACCCAGACCACGCTTTTGCGTACGACCGCCGTGCCTACCACTGGCGGGGTCAGGCTGCCGCGCATACGACCAGGAATACTGGACGCATGGACAGCAGGGACGAGCAGCCGGACGCAAGCGTGGCCACCGGCCGGACCCTGGACCGGCGGGCGGAGCTGAGCGAGTTCCTGCGCAGCCGGCGGGCCCGGCTGAAGCCCGAGGACGTGGGACTGGCCGGCTTCGGACGGCACCGCCGGGTGCCGGGGCTGCGCCGTGAGGAGCTGGCGCAGCTGGCCGGGGTGTCGGTGGCGTACTACACCCGTCTCGAGCAGGGCAACGGCCGTAACGTCTCGGCCGAGGTGCTGGACTCCATCGCCCGGGCGCTGCGGCTGACGGACGCCGAGCACGCGCACCTGACGCACCTGGCCAAGCCGAAGGCGCACAAGAAGAAGCCGGCGGCACGGCAGCAGCAGGTGCGGGCGGTGCTGCGGCACCTGCTGGACAGCATGGAGGGCGTACCGGCGTACGTCGTGGGCCGGCGCTCGGAGATCCTCGCCTGGAACCGGATGGCGGCGGCCCTCTTCGGTGACTGGGGGGAGCTGCCGCCCGGTGAGCGCAACTGGGCGCGGCTGGTCTTCCTGCGCCCCGCCTACCGCGAGCTGTTCGTCGACTGGGAGCAGAAGGCGATCGACATCGTGTGCGCCCTGCGGATGGACGCGGGGTGCGATCCGGACGACGCGCGTCTGTCGGCCCTGGTGGGTGAGCTGTCCGTCAAGAGCGAGGAGTTCCGCCGGCTGTGGGCCACGCACGACGTCAAGGAGAAGAGCCACGGCGTCAAGCACCTGCACCACCCCTTGGTGGGCGACCTGGCCCTGAACTTCGAGAGCTTCCGCCTGACGGACGGCTCGGAGCAGTCCCTGGTCACCTACCACGCCGATCCGGACTCCGCCTCCGCGGACTCCCTGCGTCTGCTGGGCAGCTGGGGCGCCGACGCGACGCGCGCGGCAACGCGCTGAGGGGTGCACCGGAGGCTGTCCTCCGGTGCACCCCTCGTCAAGGAGCGTGACGGTCTACCGCGCTGTGGCCTACTTGCCGGAGTACGCGTTGTAGATCGTGATCGCCGACGTGTTGCCCTTCTTGTCGGTGATGTTGGCGCGGAACGAGATCGCCTTGTTCTTCGCCGGGTTCTTGACGGTGATCTTGCCGTTCTTGACGGTGACCTTCTTGAAGTTCTTGCCGTCGTAGGAGACGTAGACGGCGAGGGACTTCAGGTTCCTGCCGGCGGCGGAGCCCTCCACGGTGACCGGGAAGGTGACCGTCTTGCCGGCCGTGACACGGCTGTCCAGGCCGGTCGTGGCGCCGAAGTGCAGCGCGGAGGCGGGCAGCTGGACGAAGTCCGCCGGCTTCTTGGAGCGGAAGGTCCAGGTCGCGTCGATGCGCGTCGAGGCCTGCGACACCTTCGCGGACCGCTTGACCGAGGTGGTCAGCTTGTACGCCGCGTCACCGGACGGCACCTTGAAGGTGGCGTCGCCGAACAGCGGGTCCTTGTTCGAGCCGACCTTGGCGCCGTTGCGGTACAGCGTGGTGTTCACCGAGGTGAACTGCGAGGACCCGGCGTGCTTGGCGGAGTCGGCGAACAGCGGCAGCACGCCGAAGATCTCGTTGCCGTCGCGGAACAGGCCGTAGTCCTTGCCGAGGTGCGGGCCGAAGACGGCGGTGTTGACCGTCTTGGTGTAGGTCTTGCCGCCCTTGAAGGTGAACTGGCCGAGCCCGTAGCCGGCCTCGGTGACCGGGAAGCCGTCCTGGTCGACCCCGCCGTTCTGCTGGAAGTCCAGCTCCCACTGCACGCCGCCGGTGGCGGACAGGTGCAGGGTGCGGGTGCCGGGCAGCTTCTGCGGGATGCTGATGGAGGAGGCGCCGGAGCTGCCGGGCAGCCAGCCCACCGCGTCGATCGAGCCGGTCTTGCCGCTCGCCGCCGCGCCCAGCCGTGCCTTCACCGTGGCGAGGTCGCCCGCCTTGTAGTGCTTGGTGTAGCCGGTGGCGAGCTGCTTGACGGCACCGCCGGAGGTGACGTCGTACTGCTCGGTCGCGCCCTTGGTCCAGTGGCCGTCCCACTGCTGCCACAGCGTCCCGGCGGGCAGCTGCGGGCCCAGGTGGGCGGTGCGGAAGTTCTTGTACGAGTCGAGGAACCAGCCGAAGCCGTACTGGCCGTTGCCGACGGTGACGTCGTACTCCGGCGAGGCGAACTGGGACTTCAGGCCCGAGGCCGGGACGGTGATGTCCACCGGCTTGGTCTTGCGCGCGTCGATGGTGATCGTCTGCTTCTTGTCGACGGT
Organism: Streptomyces sp. NPDC047841; assembly: GCF_040704085.1. Lineage (NCBI taxonomy): Bacteria > Bacillati > Actinomycetota > Actinomycetes > Kitasatosporales > Streptomycetaceae > Streptomyces > Streptomyces sp. NPDC047841. The sequence goes on along the minus strand of NZ_JBEYRP010000002.1, from coordinate 404,129 downwards.
CAGCTTCGGCTGCGCGATCCAGTCGGCGCCCTTGGAGGCGTCCTGGGGGTCAGCGTAGACGGAGGTGTTGAGGATGTACGTGCCCTTGGGCGCGCGCACCTTCACCGTGCCGGACTTGTCGTACGGGGTCAGCCAGACGCCGTTGGCCAGGCCCGCCACGCCGCTGACGTCGGCGTTGTAGTACGGGGCCGGCTTGCCGTCGCGGCCGATGAACTTCAGGGTCAGGTCGTACGACTCGACCTCGCGCTGCACCGCGGCGGCCGTGCGGACGGTCTGGCCGTCGCCCGTCGCCGTGACGTACGCCGAGTAGTCGCCGTCGACGGTGCCGCCCAGCTTGGTGTCGACGGTGAAGTCGACCGAGGCGGTGCCGTGCGCGGGGACGGTCACGGTCGTCGCGCCGAGCTGGAAGAAGCCGGACGGGGCCGCCGCGCCCTTGGGGTTGGTGGCGGTGCTGCTCAGGCTGAGCGTGACGTCCTTGTCACCGAGGTTGCGGTACGTCAGCTTCTTGGTGACCGGCTTGTCGTCGGTGTGCGGCCACTGCTGCACGCCGAAGCTCACCGACACCGGGTCGGCGACGATCGACTGCTTGATGGCCTTGTCGACCTGGATGCGGCCCGTACCCTGCTGGAACGGGGTGTACTTGCCGCCCTTGGTGGAGCCGGTGAGGGCGCCCTTCAGCTCGGTGTAGCCCCAGTCCGGGTGCTCCTGCTTCAGGATGGCGGCGGCGCCCGCGACGTGCGGGGTGGCCATCGAGGTGCCGGAGATGGTCAGGTAGCCGTCGGGCTTCTCGCCGACCTCCTGGTCGATGACGCTGCCCTTGGCCGCGGCGGCGGTGATGTCCACGCCCGGCGCGGTGACGTCCGGCTTGATGGCGCCGTCGCCGGCGCGCGGGCCGGTGGAGGAGAAGTCGGCGAGCTTGTCCTTGTCGTCGACGGCGCCGACGGTGAGCGCGGCGTCCGCGCTGCCCGGCGAACCGATCGACTGGGGGCCCTCGTTGCCCGCGGCGATCGCGAACAGGACGCCCTTCTCGGCGGAGAGCTTGTTGACCTCGGCCTCGAGCGGGTCGATCTCGGGGGTGTCGTAGCCGCCGAGGCTCAGGTTGATGACGTCGGCGCCCTGGGAGGCCGCCCACTCCATGCCGGCGAGGATGCCGGAGTCGTCACCGAAGCCGCTGTCGTCCAGGACCTTGCCGTTGAGGAGCTTGGCGTCCGGGGCCACACCCTTGTACTTGCCGCCCGACTTGGCGCCGGTGCCGGCCACGATGGACGCGACGTGCGTGCCGTGACCGAAGTGGTCCTTGGCGTCGGCGGCTGTGGTGAAGTTCTTGGACTCGATCACCTGGTCCTTGAGGTCCGGGTGGCTGGTGTCCACGCCGGTGTCCAGGACGGCGACCTTCACGCCCTTGCCGGTGTAGCCGGCGGCCCACGCGGTGGGGGCGCCGATCTGCGGCACGGACTTGTCGAGGGCGGCCTTGCGGACGCCGTCGAGCCAGACGTGGGCGATGCCGGAGGCGGACTTGTCGCCGTTGGTGACGGCGGCCCACAGGTCGGCGGTGTCCTTGACCGGGGTCTGTACGGCGTCCGCGTTGAGCGCCTTCAGGCTGCGGCGCAGGGTGCCCGCGTCGCGGACGTCGGCCTTGGCGCCGGCCGCGGTGCCGCGGTAGCCGACGATGACCTTCAGGCCGTTCTTCTGGGCCTTGCGGGTGGCGGCCTTGTTCAGCTCGGTGACGTCGAACAGGCGCTGGTCCAGCGTGCCGGAGGCGACCAGGCGGGCGGCGTCCGCGGGGACGACCAGCGTGTGCCCGGAGGTCTTGCGGACCTGGAAGGGTATGTGCTCGCGTCCCTTGGCCCGCTCCAGGCCGACGACGCGGCCCTTGGCGTCGAGGGCGACGCGGTCACCGGTGATCAGGGTGACGTGGTGCTTGACGGCGGCCTTCGAGGCGGCCGTGGTAGCCACCGAGGCGCGGTCGGGCTTCGCCGACGCCGGGCTGGTCATACCCGCTGCGAGGGCGACTGCTGCGGCCGTCGCCACGGTGGCCGCAGCCGCTCTTTTCACTTGTCTACGCAAGTTCTCCCCCTGGAGATGGAGTACCGGGCGAATTCCCCGTTCACCCGTTCGGGGGCGGACTCGTACGTATGCACGCCAACCCCCCGGACCACGCAGTATGCCGGGGGGTGATCAGTGGGCTCAATAGATGAAAGGACGGTAAGAAGGCTCGCCAGGAAACTGTTACGCGGCGGCCGGGACACCGTTACACAACTGCGAAGTGCGCCGCGATCGGCTCGTGTTATGCGCCGTCAGGTGGCCGCGTTCTCCTTCACGGTGATCCTGCCCTTGCGCAGGGTGGCCAGGCGCGGGGCCTTCTTCGCCAGCGTGGAGTCGTGGGTGACCATGATGAACGTCAACCCGTGCTCCGTCCACAGGCGTTCGAGCACGTCCATGATCTCGTCCCGCGTTCCCTCGTCCAGGTTGCCGGTCGGCTCGTCGGCCAGCAGCACCTTGGGTTTCTTCACGACGGCCCGGGCGATGGCGACGCGCTGCTGCTGCCCTCCGGACATCTCGCCGGGAAGGTGTCCGAGGCGCTCGCCCAGACCGACGGACCGAAGGGCCTCGGCGGCGAGTTCGCGGCGCTCCTTCACCTTGATGCCGAGGGGGACGAGGGCGGTCTCCACGTTCTCCTGGGCGGTGAGGGTCGGGATGAGGTTGAAGGACTGGAAGACGAAGCCGATGCTCTCGCTGCGGACCCTGGTCAGCCGGGCCTCGCTCAGCCTGGCCAGGTCCGTGCCGTCCAGGACGACTTCGCCGGAGGTGGGGCGGTCGAGGCCGCCGAGCATCTGCAGGAGCGTGGACTTCCCGCCGCCGGTGGGGCCCTGGATGACGAGCCTGTCCCCGTCGGGGATGGTGAGGCCGACTCCGTCGAGGGCGTGGACGGTGTCCTTGCCCCGGGTGTAGCGCTTGGTGACGTTGTTCAGTTCGTACATGGGGGCTCCGGGATCTGTTTCAGGGTGGGTGCGCGCTGGTTCTGGCCGTCGGTCCGCGGGGGCGGGCGCGCGTTTCCCCGCGCCCCTCGACCGGACCGGCCGGCCCCGCCGGGAGGCCGGCCTACTCCACCCGCCTCAGCGCGTCCGCCGGGCGCAGCCTGGAGGCGCGCCAGCCGCCGAACGCGCCCGCGATCAGGCCGCCCGCCACCGCGAGGCCCACCGCCAGGACGATCGTCGTCACGCTCACCGGGGCCGTGAGGGCCACCTCCAGGGTCTTCGCCGTCCGCCGGCCTGGGCCGCCCGGGAAGCCGCCGCCACCGCCGGGGCCGCCGCCCGTGCCGCCGCCGACCTGGGCCTGGAGGCCGGGGCTGATGGCGGTCACGACGTACGCGCCCGCCAGGCCGAGGGCGATGCCGAGGACGCCGCCGACCAGGCCGTTGACCATGGCCTCGCCGACCACCTGCCGGGTCACCCGGCCCGACCGCCAGCCCAGCGCCTTCAGCGTGCCGAACTCGCGGACCCGGCGGGAGACCGCCGAGGAGGTGAGCAGGCCGGCCACCAGGAAGGCGGCCACCAGCACCACCAGGGACAGCCAGGTGCCGACGTTCGCGGCGAGGGAGGAGGCCGTGGACAGGGAGCCGGAGACGGTGTCCGCGAGGTCGGCGGAGGTGGTGACCGTCGTACCCGGGACGTTCTTCCGGATCGCCGACTTGACGCTGTCGATCTTCTTCGAGTCGGCGGCCTTGACGTAGACCGTGGTGACCTTGTCCTTCGCGTCACCGAGGGTCTGGGCCCGCTTCAGCGGGATGTACAGGTTGGCGGCCGAGTCACCGCTGTCGGCGGTGGCGATGCCGATCACCGTGAACTTGACGCCCTTGACGGTGACGGTGGAGCCGACCTCGTACTTCTTCTCCTTGGCGTAGGCGGAGTCCGCCACGACGACCGCGGCGTCGGTCTCCGTCGTCTTGAAGGTTCGGCCGCTGGTGATCTTCGAGGAGGTCAGCGGGCCCAGGGCGGGCTTGGTGACGTCGGTGCCGTACACCGAGTAGGTGTTGACGTCGAAGTCGGCGCCGCCGCCCTTCACCTCGCCCTGGGGCTGACCGTACCCGCCGCCCCGCTGGAAGCCGCCGCTCCCGCCCTGCTGGAACTGACCCCGCGTGAACTGCCCGCTGACCTTGAGGACCTGAAGGCTCAGCCCGCCGACCGCGTCCGAGACGCCGGACTGCGAGCCCACCTTGGTCACCGTGGACGCCGACAGGGTCTGGAAGCCCTGCACCATCACGCGGTCACTGCTCTGCTTGGAGTCGTCGCCGTCGTTCTGCGCGTCGAACCGGAAGCGGGGCCGCTGGGCGTCACCGGTGGACGCCGACGCCGCCTTGGTCACCGTCATGTCGGTCCCCAGCCCGTACAGCGACTGGAGCACCTTGTCCTGGGCCTTCCCCATGCCGTTGGACACGGAGTTGACCACGATGACCAGCGCGATGCCCAGCGCGAGGCCGGAGGCGACGACGAGGGCCGCCTTTCTGCGGCGGCGCAGTTCGCGCCTCAGGTAGGTGAAGAACATGGCCGCAAGCTAGGGACGGACCGTGATGGCACCATAAGGCCGACATAAGAGAAGCATGAGAAGGCTTCCACCGGCTTCCACCGGCCCCCGGGACTCCCGGGCGGGCAGCCGTGAAAAAGCCGGTGCCGCGCATGAGGGGCGGCACCGGCATGGTGGGTGAGGGAGCGTCAGACGGCCGAGCCGGCCTTCCACTGCGCCCAGTCCATGTTCCAGCCGTTGAGGCCGTTGTCCGGCGAGACGGTCTTGTCGCCGGTGTTCTGGACGACCACGACGTCACCGATCAGCGAGTGCTCGTAGAACCAGGCCGCCGGCGTGCTGGGGTCGTTGGCGCCCTTCTTGTCCTGCAGGCCCACACAGCCGTGGCTGGTGTTGACGTTGCCGAACACCGAGGGGTCGCCCCAGTAGTTGCCGTGGATGAAGGTGCCGGAGTTGGTCAGGCGCATGGCGTGCGGCACGTCCTTGATGTCGTACTCGCCCTTGCCGTCGTCGTCGGTGAAGCCGACCGTCGCGCCGTTCATCCGGGTCTCCTTGAACTTCTCGGAGATCACCATCTGGCCCTCGTACGTCTTGTTCTCGGGCGAGCCGGCGGAGATCGGTATGGTCTTGACAACCTTTCCGTCCTGCGTGATCTTCATCTGCTTGGTCTTCGCGTCGACGTACGAGACCTGGTTGCGGCCGATGTGGAAGGTGACCGTCTTCTGCTGGACGCCGTAGACGCCGCTGGCGCCCTGGACGCCGTCGAGCGCGAGCTTCAGGGTGACGGTGGAGCCTTCCTTCCAGTACTCCTCCGGGCGGCAGTCCATGCGGTTGGCGTTGAACCAGTGGCAGGCGACCTCCTGGCCGCTGCTGGAGCTGACCGTGATGCCCTTCTGCACGGCCGCCTTGTTGGTGATCGCCTTGTCGAAGTTGATCGACACCGGCATGCCGACGCCGACCGTGGCGCCGCTGTCCGGGGTGAAGGTGCCGATGAAGCTGTTGGCCGGGGAGACCGTGGTGAAGGACGCGTTCTCGTGGGCTATGCGGCCCCCGGAGTCCTTGGCCGCCGCGGCGAGCTTGTAGGTGGTGGAGCGCTCGAGCTGGACGCTGGGCTTCCAGCTCTTCTTGTCGGCGGACAGCTGCCCGGCGACGGTCTTGCCGTCCTGGCTGGTCATCGTGACCGACGTGAGCGTGCCCTTGCGCACCGAGACGGCCGCCGAGTTGTTGATCGACGCGTTGTCGGAGCCGTCCTTGGGCGTGATGGTGATCTGCGCCTCCGACGACTTCTTGGCCGCCGCCTCGTCGGCCCTGGCCTGCGAGGTGTCGTTGCCGCCGGAAGCGGAGCCGGCGTCGCCGCCGGAACACGCCGTCAGCACCAGCACACCACCGAGCAGAGCGGACGCGGCCGTCAGGCGCCTACGCCGCATACTGTTCGTCATCACAAGCTTCTCCATCGTTGCCGAGTCGCGATAACCCCGAGAGTCCCCGCCAGGAACGTTCAACGCTACGGCCGGTACCTGCCGTTCCCCAGCCCGTCGGGCTGTGGGGCATCCCACGTCCGCGGAACGCGGTCGCCCACGGCGGCGGGTGGTGCGGGATTCGGTCCGTGCGCCCCCTGGGACGACGAAACCCCGGACGGCGGTTGCCGTCCGGGGTCCAGGGTGCCCCGCGACGCTCAGCCGATGCCGTCCTCTTCCTCGTCGTCCGCCCCATCATCCTCGTCCAGGTCCCAGTCGGGCGAATCGGGGTCGTAGTCGACCCGCTCGCTGGACCAGGACGCCTGCTGCAGTTCCACTCCGGGTACCTCGGCCACCAGGTCGAACGGGTCCACGAGATACGCCAGGGCCTCCGCGGTGTCTTCCGTCACAGCCGCCTCGGCCTGGGCCCGCTCCCCCTCCGGCAGCTCCGGGTCCGCGGCGATCCGGCGCAGCGCGGCCTTGGCCACCTGGTCGTCGTCCTGGACCTCCAGCACCAGCTCCACGCGAAGCCGCACAAAACGTGATGTCTCTTCTGTGCTCATGGCGGGAGCGTACGGCCGAAACCTCCCGTGACTTTCCTGTGACCCGCGACTTTCACTAACATCGCCCCACACGGCCAATTCGCCAGCGTCACAAGGGGATCGATATTCCGTGTCATCCGCTCGCCGTCCGCTGCTGACCGCCACCGCCGCGGGCACCCTGCTGTGTGCCCTGTGGTTCGTCCCGTCCGCGAACGCCTCGCAGGACGCCCCGGCGCGACAGACGGCGCGGACGTCCGCGCCGACGCAGGTCACGCAGGCGAGAGCGGTCACGGTGGCCACCACCGAGGACACCGGCCGGGAAGCGGCGGAGGAGGCCGGGCTGGCCGACACGGGAAGCTTCGACACCACCCCGTACGTCGTCGGCGGCAGCCTCTTCCTCGCCGTGGGTGCCGGATTCGTCGTGTATGCGGTGCGCCGGGAACGCCTGGACTTTTAATCATCCTTGACGGAACTTTGACAGCCCGCTCATAGTTCGCTCATGAAGAGATCATCGGGCGTGCGGCTGTGCGCCACCGCGGCTGTGAGCGTGCTGTCGCTCGCCCTCGTCACGGGCTGTGGCGACGGGGGGTCGAAGGACTCCGGGGACGCCAAGGGCCCGGACGCGGCGAAGCCGGCCGCGAAGGCGCTGAGCGCCGCCGAACTGAAGAAGCTGATCATCGCCAAGGGCGAGGTGCCCGGGTACGAGGTGGGCCCCGTCGAGGGCGGCATCCCCGACCGCGCCAAGGTCACGTCCGACGACGCCAAGTGCCGGCCGGTGCTCCAGGCGTCCACCGGCATCGCGCCCGGTGAGCCGGCTGCGGACACCAGCCGCATGGTCACGCAGGACAAGAAGAAGGACCCCACGGACGACCCCACGTCCCTGGACGACCTGTCCGACGGCAAGTTCGAGGACGCGATCAACAAGTCCATGGACCTGGACGTCACCGTGGTCACCCTGGCCTCGTACGACGGCGACGGCGCCGAGCGGGCCCTGAAGTCGGTCTCCGACGCGGTCAAGGCCTGCGCGGGCGGCTTCTCCGGCGTGCAGGACGGCCAGAAGGGCAAGTTCACCAACGTCGCCGAGGAGAAGTCCTCGGGCACGGGTGACGCGTCGATGGCCTTCACCGCGACCAACGACGCGGGCGAGGACGGCGCCATGCCGCTGCACGCCGAGGTCGTGCGGCACGGGAACACCCTCGCCACGTACACGACGATCAACATCGGGGCGATGATGAGCAAGAAGGCCTACACGGTCTCCGCTCCGGTGGTGAAGGCGCAGGCCGCCAAGCTGAAGTGACGACGCGTCCGTAGCGTGGAGGGGCCCCGGCCGCTGTGCCGGGGCCCCTGCGCGCTCACTGGAGCGGGCCGGTGACCTTCTCCACGGCCGCCACGAGATCGCCGCCGCGCACGAACGCGTCGGCGGCGGCCAGGTCGGGCGCCAGGAACCGGTCCGGGCCCGGACCCCGCACACCCGCGGCCCGGACGGCCTCGATGACCTCCTGGGAGGCGGGCGCCGGGGTGAGGCCCTCGCGCAGCTCGATGGCGCGGGTGGCCGCGTACAGCTCGATGGCGATGACCCGGGTGAGGTTGTCCACGGCGGTGCGCAGCTTGCGCGCGGCCGACCAGCCCATGGAGACGTGGTCCTCCTGCATGGCGGAGGACGGGATGGAGTCCGCGGAGGCCGGGACGGCGAGCCGCTTCAGCTCGCTGACCAGCGCGGCCTGCGTGTACTGGGCGATCATCAGACCGGAGTCCACGCCGGCGTCGTCGGCGAGGAACGGCGGCAGGCCGTGACTGCGGTTCTTGTCCAGCAGCCGGTCGGTGCGGCGCTCGGCGATGGAGCCGAGGTCGGCGGCGGCGATGGCGAGGAAGTCCAGGACGTAAGCGACCGGCGCGCCGTGGAAGTTGCCATTGGACTCCACACGGCCGTCGGGCAGTACCACCGGGTTGTCGACGGCGGAGGCCAGCTCCCGCTCGGCGACCAGGCGGGCGTGCGCGAGGGTGTCGCGGCCGGCGCCGGCGACCTGCGGGGCGCAGCGCACCGAGTAGGCGTCCTGGACGCGGGGCGCGTCGTCCTGGTGGTGCCCGGTGAGCTGGGAACCCTTGAGCACCGCGAGCATGTTGGCGGCGGAGGCACCCTGGCCCGGATGGGGCCGGATGGCGTGCAGTTCGGGCGCGAGCACCTTGTCGGTCCCGAGCAGCGCCTCCAGGCTGAGGGCGGCGGTTATGTCGGCGGACTTGTAGAGGGTGTCGAGGTCGGCGAGGGCCATGACCAGCATGCCGAGCATGCCGTCGGTGCCGTTGAGGAGGGCGAGGCCCTCCTTCTCGCGCAGCTCGACGGGGGCGATCCCGTGCTCGGCGAGCAGCTCGCCGGCGGGCCGGACGGTGCCGTCGGGGCCCTCCGCCTCCCCTTCTCCCATGAGGGTGAGGGCGCAGTGGGACAGCGGGGCCAGGTCACCGGAGCAGCCGAGGGAGCCGTACTCGTGCACGACCGGGGTGATGCCCGCGTTCAGCACGTCGGCCATGGTCTGCGCGACCTCGGGCCGCACACCGGTGTGCCCGGAGCAGACGGTCTTCAGGCGCAGGAACATCAGGGCCCGTACGACCTCGCGCTCCACCCAGGGGCCCATGCCGGCGGCGTGCGAGCGGACGATGTTGCGCTGTAGCTGGGCACGCAGTTCCTGGCTGATGTGCCGGGTCGCCAGGGCGCCGAAGCCGGTGGAGACGCCGTAGACCGGGTCGGGCTTGGCCGCGAGCGCGTCCACGATCTCCCGGGCCGCCGCGAGGGCCGCCACCGCCTCCGCCGACAGCTCGATGCGGGCACCGCCGCGCGCCACGGCGAGAACGTCGGACGCGGTGACGCCGGACGTCCCCACCACCACAGTGTGCATATCCATATTCAGGAGCGTACGCATTGAATGCGTCGGTGTCACTAGTGGGGACCGGGAGCACCCCTTACCGCGCGGTGTGGGCTTCGCCTCACGGCCGGCGTCCGCGGAACCGGCGCCGTTCGGTCCGTGCGGGCGGTGGCGCGTCGGCCAGCCGCACCACCGGATCGTCCGGCCCCTCCCGGCCGGCCACCACCGGCCGGTCCAGGCGCAGCGCCTTCGCCCGGTACTGGGCGGCGTCCGCGAGCCGGAACAGCCGGCGCGCGTCCCGTACCTCGCCGATCGCGTCCTCGGTCGAGGCGACCCCGCAGGAGACGCCCTCCCCCGGTTCCAGCTCGCCGGCCCGCCGGCACAGCTCGTCGGCCGCCTTGACCACGTCGTCGGCGGACGGCCCGACCGCGAGCAGACAGAACTCGTCCCCGCCGAGCCGCGCGGCCAGCGCGCCCGGCACCATCGCGCCGCACAGCGACAGCACCGAGCCGAAGCGTTCGAGGAGGCGGTCGCCGACGGCGTGCCCGAGGGTGTCGTTGACCCGCTTGAGCCCGTTGAGGTCGCAGACCACCAGGCTGACGACCACGCCCTGCGCGCGGTGCCGTTCCACGGCCTCCTCCAGGCGTACGTCCACGGCACGGCGGTTGGCCAGGCCGGTGAGGGCGTCGGTGAACGCGAGCCGGCGGGCCTCCTCCAGCCGCTCGGTCTGCGCGATGCCCGCGGCCACGACGGCGGCGAGGACGGTCGCGAAGTCGGCGTCGCCCCGCGCGAAGGACGCCCCGCCGACCGGCCGCGCCACGTACAGCTCGCCCCAGGCCCGGCCGTGCAGGACGACCGGGGCGACCACGCAGCAGCCGCGGCCCCGGCGGCGCAGGGCGGCGACGCGCTGGTGGAAGTAACCGGGGGTGCCTTTCGCCGTGCCCTCGGCCGTCTCCACCCAGGCGTTGGGGCCCCCGCCGCCGGCCCACCGCTCGTGCAGGAACTCGGTGATCTCCGGGAACTGGTGCACCGGGTAGGTCTCGGCCTCCGGGAACTCCTCTTCGTCCGGGGCGCGGTCGCCCACGTTGACGAGGACCCGGAGCCGGCCGAGTTCGCGTTCCCACACCGACAGCGCGGCGAAGCTGCCGTCGAGCGCGTGGCAGGCGCCGCGGGCGGCGGCCTGCCAGCACTCCCGCGGGGTGTGCGCCGCCGCCATGCCCTGCGCCAGCGCCACGACTGCGGCCAGCCGCTTGTCCTCACCCATTACTCCAGGTTAGGGAGGAATGGGTGGTTTGGGGGTGTGGGTGCGGCGATCAGGTGGCGGACGGTGCGCGGCGCTGCGCGGGGTGCGGGTCACTGTGCGGGTGCGTTGTGGCTTGCCGCGTGCGGCTACCGGGCCGGGGCACCGGACCGTTGCCGGGTGCGGGTGCGTCGTCGCCGGTCGCGCGGTTCCCCGCGCCCCTCGCGCTCCTTCGGGGCCTAGGGGGGCCGGTCCGTGTCCTACTCTCCCGGCCACTGCGGCTTGCGCTTCTCGTTGAAGGCCGCCACTCCCTCCGCCCGGTCACCCGAGAAGGCCACCGAGCGCCAGGCCGCGTCCTCCACCTCCAGCCCGGCCCGCAGGTCCAGCCCCTGCCCCAGGCGCAGCGCCCGCTTCGCCGCCCGCAGCCCCACCGGCGAGTTCCCGGCGATCCGCTCGGCCAGCGCCAGCGCCTCCTCGCGGTCCCGGCCGGGCTCCACCAGGCGGTCCACCAGCCCCAGCTCGGCCGCCTCCGCCGCCTCCACCCGCCGCGCCGAGAAGATCAGCTCGGCCGCGCGGGCCGCGCCGACCCGCCGGGGCAGCAGCTGGGTCCCGCCGCCGCCCGGGATCACGCCCACGGACACCTCCGGCAGCCCCACCACGGCGGTGCCGTCCGCCACGATCAGGTCGCAGGACAGCGCCAGCTCGAACCCGCCGCCGAGCGCGAAGCCGTGCACCGCCGCGATCGTCGGCATCGGCAGCTCCAGCACCCCGGTGTACGACCCGCGCGTCACCGGTCGCTGCCGCATCAGGTCGGCGTCCGTGAAGGAGTTCCGCTCCTTCAGGTCCGCCCCCACGCAGAACGCCCGTTCGTGCGACGAGGTGAGGACGACCACCCGGGCGTCCCGGTCGGCGGAAAGCGCGGCGCAGGCACTCGTGAGGGAGCGGGCCATCTCCGTGGAGACCGCGTTCATCGCCTTGGGCCGGTCCAGCACCAGCTCCGCGACGTGCCCGTGCCGCCGTACCAGCACGAACTCCCCGAACCGCTCCTCACCCATGACACCCTCCGGTTAACGCGGGTTAACATTCGTCGCCCCGATCATCGCAGCCGGGTTCCTTCCCGTGAAGTCCAGGGGGCTACACCCGTTCGAGTGACATCCCGGCCTTCTCCCCGCACACCGCCCACACGAGCGCATAGCGTCCGGGACCCATGACACCGATACCTGCACACTCCGGCGCCGAGCGGGAACGCGCGCCGGAGCGCACGCCGGGAGTACGGCGCGGCCGGCACCGCAAGCCCCGCCCGCGCAAGGTGCTGCTGGCCGCCGGCGGCCTCGCCCTGGCCGCGGGTGTGCTCAGCCTGGTACGGGCCGCCCCGGACGCGGGAGTCGGCGCGCCGGGCACCGCGGAGGCCGAGCCCAGGACCGGACCGGGCGAAAGTCCCGCGGACCGCTCCGCCGGCATCGCGGCCACCATCGCCGCCGCCCCGACCGCCCTGCCGTCGGCGACCTCCGCCATGGGCGGCAGGAGCCTCGTGCCGGTGCCCGCCGGCACCCCGGCCGGTTCGACACCGGCCTCGGCCCCGGCCCCCGGCACGGCCACGGCCACACCCGGTGGCACCGCCGTACCGACCGCCCTGCCGAGCCGGACCCCGGGCCCGCCGAGCGGCACGTCCCGGCCGCCCGCGCCGACGGCGTCCGCCCCGCGCCCGGCCCCGGCGACCCCCACGCCGACCGCCACCCCCACCCCCGGCCACGGCCCGGCCGGCCCGGAGCCCCGTCCGGGCGGGGTGTGCGTACCGGTGATCGGACTGTGCCTGGACCTACCCGGCGACCGGCACGGCTGAGAACCGCCCCGACGGCTACGGCTGCCCGTCGCGGCGGGTGAGCAGCCACGGCTCCACCACACCGAGCCCGCGCACCGGGCGCTGCCACATCGGCTGGAGCGCGAAGCGGTACACCGGCGGGTCCTCGCCCTCCTTCTCGGCCGCCGCCGCGGCCTCCGCCGCCTCCGCCTCCGAGGCGGGCGCCTCGCCGCTGCGGATCAGCTCCTCGGCGAACGCGCTGTCCACGAGGACGGCGTCGCGCGGGGCTATCGAGGTCAGCCGGGAGGCCAGGTTCACCGTCGTACCGAACACGTCGCCCATGCGGGTGGTCACCGTGCCGAACGCCATGCCGACCCGCAGCTCGGGCATCGTCTCGTCGTTCGCCAGCGTCTCCACCAGCAGCAGCGCGATGTCCGCGGCCACACCGGCGTCGTCCGCCGCGTACAGCACCTCGTCGCCGAGGGTCTTGATGAGCCGGCCGCCGCGCGCCGCCACCAGGTCGGCGGCGGTCGTCTCGAACGCCTCGACCAGCTCGCCCAGCTCCTCCTCCTCCATGCGGCGGGTGAGCCGGGTGAAGCCGACGAGGTCGGCGAAGCCGACGGCGAGCCGCCGGTCGACCATCTCCTCGTCGTCGGCGGTCTGGACGACCCGGCCGGCCGACGCGGCGAGCTGGCGCCGCCAGACGTAGACGAGGAACTCCTCCAGCTCGGGCAGGAGCAGCTCGACGATCGGGTACGTCACCTCGGTGCGGGTCATCCCCGGTTCCGGGGGCTCGGTCAGGCCCTCCAGGAAGGAGTCGATCTGCCATTCCGCCAACCGGGCGGTGGTCTGCCCGGTGGACCGGGCCACCTGCACCGCCATGGCCTCGCTCAGCAGCCCCGCCTCCACCAGGCCGGCGAGGCGGCGCAGGGCCAGCACGTCGGCCTCGGTGAGGGCCTTGGCCTGGCCGATGTCCGCGAAGCCCATCGCCCGCCAGAACCGGGACGCCAGCTCCATGGAGACGCCTGCGCTGCGGGCGGCCTGGAACGGGGTGTAGCGGCGCTCGGCGCCCAGGATGAGCTGTTCGAGACGCAGGGCCAGCGGGTCATCGCCGGTCTCGGGGGCGTGGGGGTCCACCCGGCCGTCCCCGCCAGCGCCGGAGCCCGTGTCGTCGACGGTCACGCCTGCTGCCCTTCCGATCTGCCGCGGTCAGGTATCGACCGGCCTCAACTCTACGGCAGGTGTGCGCCAGCTCACTCCGTCGGGTTGGGCCGGCGGCACGCGTTCCCGGCACCGGTCACGTGGACCGGGGTGGTCCGGCGACGCGTGCTCGCCGTGCCCGGCCGCAGGTCCATTCTGGCTGGTCGGGCGGTTCCCCGCGCCTTTTCGCAGCGCGCTACGCCGGCCGCAGGTGGACGATGTCGCCCGCCCCCACCGGCTCCTGCACCCCGTTCTCCGTGGCGATGATCAGCCGCCCGTCGCCGTCCAGCGCCACGGCCTCCCCGACCACCGAGCGGTCCCCCGGCAGCTCCGCCCGCACCATCCGCCCGAGGGTCGCGCAGCCCGCGGTGTACGTCTCCTGGAGCCGGCTCGCCGAGGGATCGCCCCCCGCGGCCCGCCAGCGTCCGTACCAGCCCTCCAGCGACCGCAGCACCGCCCGCAGCAGCGGATCCCGGTCCGTGCCCAGCGCACCGGCCAGGGCCAGGGACCCCGCCTGCGGGACCGGCAGCTCGTCGGCCCTGAGGGTGACGTTGATGCCGACGCCGATGACGACGCCGTCGTCGCCGGCCCGCTCGGCGAGGATGCCGCCGGCCTTGCGTTCCTCCCCGCCGACGGTCACCAGCAGGTCGTTCGGCCACTTGAGCGCCGTGTCGACGCCCGCCGCCCGGGACAGCCCGGTCGCCACCGCGACGCCCGTCAGCAGCGGCAGCCACCCCCAGCGGGTCACCGGCACCTCGGTGGGCTTGAGCAGGACGGAGAAGAACAGGCCCGAGCGCGGCGGAGCCGTCCAGCGGCGGTCCAGCCGGCCCCGGCCCGTCGTCTGCTCCTCGGCCACCAGGACCGCGCCCTCGTCGGCGTCGCCCGCGGCGGCCAGGGCGACCAGGTCGGAGTTGGTGGAACCGGTCCGCTGCACCACCTCGATGTCGCAGTACAGGCCCTCCGGCCTGACCAGCCCGCGGCGCAGGGCGGCGCCGTTCAGGGGCGGACGGTCCAGGTCGGACCAGCGGCTGTCGTCTGATGGATTCTGCGGCGTCATGCAAGCCACCCTAGGTGTGGTAAACGACGCACTGCTGATCCGCAGGCCCGCCACTACTCTACGGATGAGTAACCGTCCCCCCTTTTGAGCAGGCAGGGAGCCGCATCCCGATGTCCGAGCCGGAAGAGCGTCACGAGGTCCGAGAGACCGACATCCACACGACCGCGGGGAAGCTCGCGGATCTCCAGCGCCGCATCCACGAGGCGACGCACGCCGGCTCCGAGCGCGCCGTCGAGAAGCAGCACGCCAAGGGCAAGCTGACGGCGCGTGAGCGGATCGAACTGCTGCTCGACGAGGGGTCGTTCGTCGAGCTGGACGAGTTCGCCCGGCACCGGTCGACCAACTTCGGGCTGGAGCGCAACCGCCCGTACGGGGACGGTGTCGTCACCGGCTACGGCACGGTCGACGGCCGCCCGGTCGCGGTCTTCTCGCAGGACTTCACCGTCTTCGGCGGCGCCCTCGGCGAGGTCTACGGCCAGAAGATCGTCAAGGTCATGGACTTCGCCCTGAAGACCGGCTGCCCGGTCATCGGGATCAACGACTCCGGCGGCGCCCGCATCCAGGAGGGGGTCGCCTCCCTCGGGGCGTACGGCGAGATCTTCCGGCGCAACACCCACGCCAGCGGTGTCATCCCGCAGATCTCGCTCGTCGTCGGGCCCTGCGCGGGCGGCGCGGTCTACTCCCCGGCCATCACCGACTTCACGGTCATGGTCGACCAGACCTCGCACATGTTCATCACCGGCCCGGACGTCATCAAGACCGTCACCGGCGAGGACGTCGGCTTCGAGGAGCTGGGCGGCGCCCGCACCCACAACACCGCCTCCGGCGTGGCCCACCACATGGCCGGGGACGAGAAGGACGCCATCGAGTACGTCAAGCAGCTGCTGTCGTACCTGCCGTCCAACAACCTCTCCGAGCCCCCGGTCTTCCCGGAGGAGGCGGACCTCTCCCCCAGCGACGAGGACCGCGAGCTGGACACCGTCGTACCGGACAGCGCCAACCAGCCGTACGACATGCACACGGTGATCGAGCACGTCCTGGACGACGCCGAGTTCTTCGAGACCCAGGCCCTGTTCGCGCCGAACATCCTCACCGGGTTCGGGCGGGTCGAGGGCCACCCGGTCGGCGTCGTCGCCAACCAGCCGATGCAGTTCGCCGGCTGTCTCGACATCACGGCGAGCGAGAAGGCCGCCCGGTTCGTACGGACCTGCGACGCCTTCAACATCCCGGTGCTGACCTTCGTGGACGTGCCGGGCTTCCTGCCGGGCGTCGGCCAGGAGCACGACGGCATCATCCGGCGCGGCGCCAAGCTGATCTACGCCTACGCCGAGGCCACCGTCCCGCTGATCACCGTCATCACCCGCAAGGCCTTCGGCGGCGCCTACGACGTCATGGGCTCCAAGCACCTGGGCGCCGACCTCAACCTGGCCTGGCCCACCGCCCAGATCGCCGTCATGGGCGCCCAGGGCGCGGTCAACATCCTGCACCGCCGCACGCTCGCGGAGGCGGAGGCGAACGGCGAGGATGTCGAGGCGGTGCGCGCCCGGCTGATCCAGGAGTACGAGGACACCCTCCTCAACCCCTACGTCGCGGCCGAGCGCGGCTACATCGACGCGGTGATCATGCCGTCCGACACCCGCGCGCACATCGTCCGCGGGCTGCGTCAGCTGCGCACCAAGCGGGAATCCCTTCCTCCGAAGAAGCACGGGAACATCCCCCTCTAGGGTCCGAGAGGCCCTAGGTCACCCGCCAAGCCCTGCCGACCCTGGGAGCGGTCATGAACATCAAGGTCGTACGAGGCAATCCGACCCCGGAGGAGCTGGCCGCCGCCCTGGCGGTGGTCCGCGCCCGCGCCGCGGCGGCGGAGGCGACGCCGTCCGGCGCGGAGTCCCCGAGGGACGCGTGGTCCGACCCGTCCCGGATCGCGGCCCACCGCGTCCCCCGCCCGGGCCCGACGTCCTGGACCCGCACCTACTGGCCGGCCTGAGGGGTTCCGGGAGCACGAGCCGGGGCGCCAACCTGAGTAGCAGTACTCAGGCGCCCTCCCCGGCCGAAGCCGCACGCTGGAGGGATGCTGTGGTCGGACCCGGAGAACGAACCGCCGAAGGAACTGCGCGACGCGCAGAACATGCTTCGGCGGCTCGGGCTCCTGGTGGCCCTCGCCATGGTGCTGTTCATGATCGTCAGTGGCCTGAGGTGAGCCGCGGCGCGCCCGCTGACTAACCTGGCCGCATGACTGCCAAACCCCGCAGGCGACTCGTGCTCGCCTCCCAGTCCCCCGCCCGGCTGGCCCTGCTCCGGCAGGCCGGCCTCGCCCCCGAGGTGATCGTGAGCGGCGTCGACGAGGACGCCGTCACCGCGCCCACCCCGGCGGAACTGGCCCTCGCCCTCGCCGAGGCCAAGGCGAGCGTGGTGGCGGCGAAACCGGAGGTGCGGGGCGCCCTGGTGATCGGCTGCGACTCGGTGCTGGAGCTGGACGGGCAGGCGCTCGGCAAGCCGGCCGACGCCGAGGAGGCCACCGCCCGCTGGAAGAACATGCGCGGGCGGGCCGGGGTCCTCCAGACGGGGCACTGCGTGTGGGACACGGAGGCCAAGCGGTACGTGTCGGCGACCGCGTCCACCATCGTCCGCTTCGGTGAGCCCAGCGACGAGGAGATCACCGCCTACGTGGCCTCCGGGGAGCCGCTGCACGTCGCCGGCGCGTTCACCCTGGACGGCCGTTCGGCGCCGTTCATCGAGGGCATCGACGGCGACCACGGCAACGTGATCGGCATCAGCCTGCCCCTGTTCCGCAGGCTCCTCGCCGAACTGGGCGTGGGCATCACGGAGTTGTGGGCACCGGAGCGGTGATCCGGGCGGGGACCGTGTCCTGCGGCTCGTCGTCCCCGTCCTGCGGCTCGTCCGTACGGCTCACCGGCGCGCCCGCGCCGGCGGGGGCCGCGCCCGGTTCCGCCCGCGCGGCCGGTCCGGCGCCCTCCCCGGGCGTGCCGCCGGGTGCCGCCTCCTCCGGGCCGCCCGCACGGTCGTACGTCATCAGGAGCAGCACGATCAGCGCGAGGACGACCACCATGAACAGGAAGGCCGTCCAGCCCACCAGGCCCCAGGCGAACGCGCCCAGCAGGCCGTGCACGACGGCCGCGCTGATCAGCAGGACGCGGCCGAGACCCGCCGGTGCGCGGTCCCGTACCGCGACCAGCGCGGCCACCAGGGCGCACAGCGCGAAGTAGAGGCCGAAGACCACTCCGCCGATCTTCGAGGACATCGACATGACGTCCGGGTCGAGACCGGCCAGGGACATGTCCTGGCGGTCGACGACCACTCCGAGGAACCAGTTGAGCGCGGCGATGAGGACGGCCTCCGCCAGGAGGACGACCGCCACGACCCCTGCCACCGGTCTGCGCACCACCGATCCCCACCCACTCTCACACCAGCAGCCTGTTACCCCAGGTACGTTCCGGACAGCGCGAACGCTACTAACGGGTAAACCCAGGGACAAGGGTTCGGGCAGCAGCAAAGAATCATTGGGCCATTCGTAGGGACTCGACAAAGAATCCGAGTGGGCCGCAGCACGCCTTCACAGAGACCTTGGCCACATGACAGGGCTAGGGTTTTCCGCAGGAGTCCTGCGTACCGAGGTGCGACATGGGCTTTCGCGGGTCGAGCGGGCCTCGCATCACGCTCCGTGTGGGCAAGCTCACCACAGGGGACGGGTCGAAGTGCCGTGTCGGCAGTCCCTAAACTCGGCTTGTTTCAAGGAGGGAGCCTCAATCGTGCGCAAGGTGCTCATCGCCAACCGTGGCGAAATCGCTGTCCGCGTGGCCCGGGCCTGTCGGGACGCCGGGATCGCGAGCGTGGCCGTCTACGCCGACCCGGACCGGGACGCTCTGCATGTCCGCGCCGCGGATGAGGCGTTCGCTCTGGGCGGTGACACCCCGGCCACCAGCTACCTGGTCATCGACAAGATCTTGAACGCGGCGCGCGAGTCCGGCGCGGACGCCGTCCACCCGGGGTACGGCTTCCTCTCGGAGAACGCCGAGTTCGCGCAGGCCGTGCTGGACGCCGGCCTGATCTGGATCGGCCCGCCGCCGCAGGCGATCCGCGACCTGGGCGACAAGGTCGCCGCCCGGCACATCGCCCAGCGCGCCGGCGCGCCGCTGGTCGCCGGTACGCCCGACCCGGTGAGCGGCGCCGACGAGGTCGTGGCCTTCGCCCGGGAGCACGGCCTGCCGATCGCCATCAAGGCCGCCTTCGGTGGCGGTGGCCGCGGTCTGAAGGTGGCCCGCACCCTCGAAGAGGTCCCGGAGCTGTACGACTCCGCGGTGCGCGAGGCGGTCGCCGCCTTCGGCCGCGGCGAGTGCTTCGTCGAGCGCTACCTGGACCGTCCGCGCCACGTGGAGACCCAGTGCCTGGCCGACAAGCACGGCAACGTGGTCGTGGTCTCCACCCGTGACTGCTCCCTCCAGCGCCGCCACCAGAAGCTGGTCGAGGAGGCCCCGGCGCCGTTCCTGTCCGAGGAGCAGGTCGCCGAGCTGTACCGCGCGTCGAAGGCGATCCTGAAGGAGGCCCGCTACGAGGGCGCCGGCACCTGCGAGTTCCTGGTCGGCCAGGACGGCACGATCTCCTTCCTGGAGGTGAACACCCGCCTCCAGGTGGAGCACCCGGTGACCGAGGAGGTCGCCGGCATCGACCTGGTCCGCGAGATGTTCCGCATCGCCGACGGCGAGGAACTCGGTTACGGCGATCCGGTGCTGCGCGGTCACTCGTTCGAGTTCCGTATCAACGGCGAGGACCCGGGCCGCAACTTCCTCCCGGCCCCCGGCACGGTCACCCGGTTCGACCCGCCGTCCGGCCCCGGCGTCCGTCTGGACGCGGGCGTGGAGTCCGGCTCGGTCATCGGCCCGGCCTGGGACTCGCTGCTCGCCAAGCTGGTCGTGACCGGCCGTACCCGCAAGGAGGCCCTGGAGCGGGCCGCCCGCGCGCTGGACGAGTTCCAGGTCGAGGGCATGGCGACGGCGATCCCCTTCCACCGCGTGGTGGTGCGGGACCCGGCGTTCGCCCCCGAGCTGACCGGCTCGCAGGACCCCTTCACGGTCCACACCCGCTGGATCGAGACCGAGTTCGTCAACGAGATCAAGCCGTTCGCCGCGCCCGCCGACGCCGAGGCGGAGGAGGAACTGGGCCGCGAGACGGTCGTCGTCGAGGTCGGCGGCAAGCGCCTGGAGGTCTCGCTGCCGTCGTCGCTCGGCATGAGCCTGGCCCGCACGGGCCTCGCGGCCGGCGCCAAGCCCAAGCGCCGCGCGGCGAAGAAGTCCGGCCCGGTCGCCTCCGGTGACACCCTCGCCTCGCCGATGCAGGGCACGATCGTGAAGATCGCCGTCGAGGAGGGCCAGGAGGTCAAGGAGGGCGACCTGGTCGTCGTCCTGGAGGCCATGAAGATGGAACAGCCCCTGAACGCCCACAAGGCGGGCACCATCAAGGGCCTGACCGCCGAGGTCGGCGCGTCCATCACGTCGGGCGCGGCGATCTGCGAGATCAAGGACTGAGGTCCGGCCGCGACACACCGAGTCGGCCCCCGGCACGCACCGGGGGCCGGCCGCTTTTCCGGACCCTGAGCCTCCAGCCGTGGGCCGTGGACGCCACCGACGGGTGGGCGGCGGCGGTGCGCGGCCCGGTCCGGTCCGGGGAGGAGTCGTCGGGCGGCTGACGGCCGGTCGAACGCCCTGTCAGTCCGCACGAGCGTCGGCCCCTGGCGAGGCTGCGGGCGTCCGGGCGTCCGGCGTCCTCAGCGCCTTCGCAGGTCGGCGACGCGTCCCCGCTCGGCCGCGGCCGACTCTCCCAGCCCCGCCCCCGAGCGGAGCGCCACGTGCCCCCTGCGCGGCCCCGGCAGCGGGGCGCGGCGGGTCGCCGGGACCTGTTCACCCCCCGGGTTCCCGCTCGCCCCGGCCACGGCGATCTGCACGCCCTGGTCCGCGAGCGCCTGCAACTCCGTGGCGGCGCGGTCGTCGTGGGCCGGGAGCTCGTCGGTGACCAGCCGGGTGATGAGGTCCGTGGGCACGGTCTGGAACATGGTGTCCGTGCCGAGCTTGGTGTGGTCGGCGAGGACCACGACCTCCGCCGCGGCCTGGACGAGGGCCCGGTCCACGGACGCCGAGAGCATGTTGGAGGTGGACAGGCCGCGCTCGGCCGTCAGCCCGCTTCCGGACAGGAAGGCCTTCGACACGCGCAGGCCCTGGAGGGACTGCTCCGCGCCGGAGCCGACGAGGGCGTAGTTGGAGCCGCGCAGGGTGCCTCCGGTCATCACGACCTCCACCCGGTTGGCGTGGGCCAGCGCCTGCGCCACCAGGAGGGAGTTGGTGACGACCGTCAGGCCCGGCACGCGCGCGAGCCGGCGGGCCAGCTCCTGCGTGGTCGTACCGGCCCCGACCACGATCGCCTCGCCCTCTTCGACGAGGCCCGCGGCGAGGTCGGCGATGGCCGTCTTCTCGGCGGTCGCGAGATGGGATTTCTGCGGAAAGCCGGACTCTCGCGTGAACCCGCCCGGCAGTACCGCACCGCCGTGCCGGCGGTCGAGGAGTCCTTCTGCCTCCAGTGCCCGCACGTCCCGCCGTACGGTCACTTCGGAGGTCTGGACGACGCGGGCGAGCTCACGGAGCGACACGGCACCGTTCGCTCGCACCATTTCAAGGATCAATTGGCGACGTTCAGCAGCGAACACGAAACTGACAGTAACCCCAGCGACCGTCTGCTTTCAGCAGTTTGCGCCGAATAACAGAAGTTGTTCGCACGGCAGGGCGGGAAGTGGTATAGAACCCGCCCGCCCCGACTATGCCGACCGCGCATGCCCCAACACCCCCTGACCAGGGGGAAGTCGGCGGCGGCCGTCAGGCCTCCGCGCTCGCCTTGCGGGTGTGCAGCTGCCGCGCGACCTCCGCGATCGACCCCGAAAGGGAGGGGTACACCGTGAACGCGTTCGCGATCTGTTCGACCGTCAGATTGTTGTCGACGGCGATCGAGATGGGGTGGATCAGTTCCGAGGCGCGCGGCGCCACGACCACCCCGCCGACCACGATGCCCGTGCCGGGCCGGCAGAAGATCTTCACAAAGCCGTCCCGGATGCCCTGCATCTTGGCGCGCGGGTTGCGCAGCAGCGGCAGCTTGACGACCTTCGCGTCGATCTTCCCCGCGTCCACGTCCGCCTGGCTGTAACCGACGGTGGCGATCTCGGGGTCGGTGAAGACGTTGGACGAGACGGTCTTCAGGTTCAGCGGGGCCACCGCGTCGCCGAGGAAGTGGTACATGGCGATGCGCCCCTGCATGGCGGCGACGGACGCGAGGGCGAAGACACCGGTCACGTCACCGGCCGCGTAGACACCGGGCGCGGTCGTCCGGGACACCTTGTCCGTCCAGATGTGACCCGAGTCGCGCAGCTTGACCCCGGCCTCCTCCAGGCCGAGGCCCGCGCTGTTCGGGATGGCGCCGACCGCCATCAGGCAGTGCGAGCCGGTGATGACCCGGCCGTCGGCCAGCGTCACCTCGACCCGGTCGCCGACCCGCTTGGCGGACTGCGCGCGGGAGCGGGCCATGACGTTCATGCCACGGCGCCGGAAGACGTCCTCCAGGACGGCGGCGGCGTCCGGGTCCTCACCCGGCAGCACGCGGTCGCGGGACGACACGAGCGTGACCTTCGACCCCAGGGCCTGGTACGCGCCGGCGAACTCGGCACCGGTCACGCCCGACCCGACCACGATCAGCTCTTCGGGCAGCTCGGTGAGGTCGTAGACCTGGGTCCAGTTGAGGATGCGCTCGCCGTCGGGCCGGGCGTCGGGCAGCTCGCGCGGATGACCGCCGGTGGCGATGAGGACGGCATCGGCGGTGAGCGTCTCCTCGGTGCCGTCGGCGGCGGTGACGACGACCTTCCGGGACCCGTCCAGGGACTGCATGCCGTCCAGCCGGCCGCGCCCGCGCACGACCCGGGCGCCGGCCCGGGTGACGGAGGCGGTGATGTCGTGGGACTGGGCGAGCGCCAGCCGCTTCACCCGGCGGTTGACCTTCCCGAGGTCCACGCCGACCACCCGGGCCGCCTGCTCCAGCGGCGGGGTGTCGTCGGCGACGATGATGCCGAGCTCTTCGTACGACGAATCGAAGGTCGTCATGACCTCGGCCGTAGCGATAAGGGTCTTCGACGGCACGCAGTCGGTCAGCACCGACGCCCCGCCCAGACCGTCGCAGTCGACGACGGTCACCTCCGCGCCGAGCTGAGCGGCCACCAGCGCCGCTTCGTATCCGCCGGGTCCGCCACCGATGATCACGATCCGAGTCACGTACTCCATTGTCCCGCACGCTTCAAGGTGCCACTGCCCGGGGGCGCCACCCGGGGGCTCCTGGGACGCCCGGGGCACGCGGTGCGCCTGCCGTACCCTCTGTCCATGTCGCTCTATGCCGCGTACGCCGGCAACCTCGACGCGCGCCTGATGTCCCGCCGCGCCCCGCACTCCCCGCTGCGCGCCACCGGCTGGCTGAACGGCTGGCGGCTGACCTTCGGCGGCGAGCAGCTGGGCTGGGAGGGAGCGCTGGCCACGATCGTCGAGGACCCGTTGGCCGAGGTCTTCGTCGGCCTGTACGACATCGCACCCATGGACGAGGAGTCGCTCGACCGGTGGGAGGGCGTGGGCCTCGACATATACCGCCGGGTACGCGTGCGCGTGCACACCCTGGACGGTGAGGAGCCGGCCTGGGCGTACGTCCTCAACGCGTACGAGGGCGGGCTGCCGTCGGCGCGCTACCTGGGCGAGATCGCCGACGCGGCGGAGTCGGCGGGGGCTCCGCACGACTACGTGATGGAGCTCCGCAAGCGCCCCTGCTGACCCTCCGGGCGCTCCCCTGTGCCGCGTTTTGCTCCGCTTTTTCCGGCTGCTTGTGGAAAACGACAAGACAACGAAGGCAAACCCGTGGGCTCTGTCATCTACGCGCGTAGGCGAGAACCGGCTACCCTCATCGGCGTGAACGCATTTCTTCTTCCGGACGACATCCAGGGCGACCCCCACGCGGCCGCCGACGCCGCCGCCGCGCGCCTGCGCGCCCTCACGGGCGCCGAGACCCACGACGTCGCCCTCGTGATGGGCTCCGGCTGGGCTCCGGCCGTCGACGCCCTCGGGGCGCCCGACGCCGAGTTCCAGGTCACCGAGCTGCCCGGCTTCCCGCCGCCGGCCGTCGAGGGCCACGGCGGCAAGATCCGCTCGTACTCCTTCGGTGACAAGCGGGCCCTGGTCTTCCTGGGCCGCACCCACTACTACGAGGGCCGCGGTGTGGCCGCGGTGGCGCACGGCGTCCGTACGGCCGTCGCGGCCGGCTGCAAGACCATCGTGCTGACCAACGGCTGCGGCGGTCTGCGCGAGGGCATGCGGCCCGGCCAGCCGGTACTGATCAGCGACCACATCAACCTGACGGCGACGTCCCCGATCGTCGGCGCGAACTTCGTCGACCTGACGGACCTGTACTCGCCGCGCCTGCGCGCCCTGTGCAAGGAGATCGACCCCACGCTGGAGGAGGGCGTCTACGCCCAGTTCCCCGGCCCGCACTACGAGACCCCGGCCGAGATCCGCATGGCCCGCGTCATCGGCGCGGACCTGGTCGGCATGTCCACGGTGCTGGAGGCCATCGCCGCCCGCGAGGCCGGCGCCGAGGTGCTCGGCATCTCCCTGGTCACCAACCTGGCCGCGGGCATGACCGGCGAACCCCTCAACCACGAGGAGGTCCTCCAGGCCGGCCGCGACTCGGCGGCCCGCATGGGCGAACTGCTGGCACGGGTACTGGGCAGGATCTGACGGAACGCTGCGCTCGGCTTCGACGGGGGCGGTGGCGTTCCGGTCGGCTCGGGGCGTGGCGGGGCGGGGCACTGGGTTCGGCTCTGGGCGGGCGCGGGACAGCCTTCGGCTCTGGGTGGGGGTTACAGCCTCCGGTTCTGGGCGGGGGCTACAGCCTCAGGCTCTGGGCGGGGGCTACAGCCTCCGGCTCTGGGCTGGGGAACGACAGCGGCCGGCTCTAAGCGGGGTGGTGCCCTCGGCTTCGGGCTGGGGCGCTGGACTCTGCTTCAGGCGGGCGTTGGGACCGGCTTCGGGCCGGGTCGCTGCACTCGGCTTCGAGCGGAGGCCCGCTGGCCCGGCTCCGAGCGGGGCACCAGGCTCTGCCCCAGGCAGGCATTGGGACCGGCTCCGAGCAGAGTCGCCGGGCCCGGCTTCGAGCGGAGGCCCGCTGGCCCGGCTCCGAGCGAGGCACCAAGCTCTGCCCCAGGCGGGTATCGGGCTCGGCTTCGGACCCAGGGCCCGCTGGGCCGGGCCTCGGGTGCGGCGCCGGGTTCGCTTCTGGCCGTGGGCGGCGTTGCGACCGGCATGGGTGGGCACCAGCGAGCGTAGGGATCGGTCTTCGGCCGGGGCGGCGTTCCACCCGGCTCGCGGGCGGTATTCCCGGTCCGGCGGCTGCTCGCCGTACCGCTCCCGCACCGCGCCACCGGCACCGGCACCACAACGACCGGCGGCACCGCCGCCGCTCAAGCCGGACCCGCCGCCGCCCGGACCCCCGAGCGGCGCGCGATGCGGCAAGCTCCCTTCCGTGCCGCGCCCCGCTCCCCGGGGGCGTCGGCGGCAGAGTGGGGGTCCGGGGGAAGCCCCCCGGTTGGACGAGGCAAACACAGGAGAGGTTGATCCCAAGGTGCACGACGATCTCATCGCCCGGGCCAAGGCCTGGCTCGCCGAGGACCCGGACCAGGAGACCCGCGACGAACTGGCCGCGCTGATCGACGCCGGTGCCGTCGAGGAGCTGTCGGCCCGCTTCTCCGGCACACTCCAGTTCGGCACCGCCGGCCTGCGCGGCGAGCTGGGCGCCGGCCCGATGCGCATGAACCGCGGCGTCGTCATCCGTGCCGCCGCCGGCCTCGCCGCGTACCTGAAGAAGAACGGCCACCCCGGTGGACTCGTCGTCATCGGCTACGACGCCCGCCACAAGTCCGCCGACTTCGCCCGGGACACCGCCGCCGTGATGACCGGCGCCGGCCTGCGCGCGGCCGTACTCCCCCGCCCGCTGCCCACCCCCGTGCTGGCCTTCGCGATAAGGCACCTCGGCGCGGTCGCGGGCGTCGAGGTCACCGCCAGCCACAACCCGCCCCGGGACAACGGCTACAAGGTCTACCTCGGCGACGGCTCCCAGATCGTCCCGCCCGCCGACGCGGAGATCGCCGCCGAGATCGACGCGATCGCCTCCCTGCACGACGTACCCCGTCCGGAGGACGGCTGGGAGACCCTGGACGAGTCGGTCCTGGACGCCTACCTCGCCCGCACGGACGCCGTGCTGGACCCCTCCTCCCCCCGTACCGCCCGCACGGTCTACACGGCGATGCACGGCGTCGGCCGGGACGTCCTGCTGGCCGCGTTCGCCCGCGCCGGCTTCCCCGAGCCGGTGCTGGTCGCCGAGCAGGCCGACCCGGACCCGGACTTCCCGACGGTCGCCTTCCCGAACCCGGAGGAGCCGGGCGCGATGGACCTGGCGTTCGCGCGGGCCCGCGCCACCGACCCGGACCTGGTGATCGCCAACGACCCCGACGCGGACCGCTGCGCGGTGGCCGTGAAGGACGGCGGCGACTGGCGGATGCTGCGCGGCGACGAGGTCGGCGCCCTGCTCGCCGCCCATCTGGTCCGCCGTGGCGCCCGGGGCACCTTCGCCGAGTCGATCGTCTCCTCCTCCCTGCTCGGCCGGATCGCCCAGAAGGCGGGGCTGCCGTACGAGGAGACGCTGACCGGCTTCAAGTGGATCGCCCGTGTCGACGGCCTGCGCTACGGCTACGAGGAGGCCCTCGGCTACTGCGTGGACCCGGACGGCGTGCGCGACAAGGACGGCATCACCGCCGCGCTGCTGATCACCGAGCTGGCGTCCGTGCTGAAGGAGGAGGGCCGTACCCTCCTCGACCTGCTCGACGACCTGGCCGTGGAGCACGGCCTGCACGCCACCGACCAGCTGTCGGTGCGGGTCAAGGACGTGTCGCTGATCGCGGACGCGATGCGCCGTCTGCGCGAGCAGCCGCCGGCCGGTCTCGCGGGGCTGCCCGTCGTCCGGGCCGAGGACCTGAACCGGGGCACGGAGAAGCTGCCGCCCACGGACGGCCTGCGCTACACGCTCGACGGCGCCCGGGTCATCGTCCGTCCCAGCGGCACCGAGCCGAAACTGAAGTGCTACCTGGAGGTCGTCGTACCGGTCGAGGCCCACGCCGGCCTGCCGGCCGCCCGCGCCCGCGCGGCGGAGCTGCTGACGGCCGTCAAGCGCGACCTGTCGGCGGCCGCCGGCATCTGAGGATCCGGGGCCCTGCTGTCCGTCCGCACGACAGGAACATCCGCACGACAGGGACAGCAGGGCCGCCGTCCAACCCGGCGCGCGCACCGGCGCCCAGGGACCACAGAAGCAGACAGCCCACGCCGCACCCACGCGGGCACGTCAGGAAACCCGGCCCTCGATCCACCACCCGGTGCCGACGTACGCCGGCACCCGGCCCGGCAGGCCCACGCCTTGGCGTCAGCCCGCCCAGGCCGCGGCCCCGCCCTCCGGAGGCAAGGCGGGCAGCCCCCGAGGGCTCCCTCAGCCCACCGCCAGCAGGATCGCCAGCAGCACCGCTCCGGCGACCACGGGCGCGGCCACCTCGTAGGCCCAGCGCACGGTGATCTCGCCCTGTGCCGACTCGGCCTGCCCGCGCCGCTCCAGCGTCTCCCCCAGGTCGGCCATGATCTGGTCGGTCTCCGCCCGGGCCGGCCCCGGCTCCGGGCCGCGCACGCTGAACCCGCCGAAGCCGAGGCCGCTCGGTGCGAGCACCCCGTCCCGGCCGCCCCGGGCCGTGCCGCGGGCCGCGTCCGCCGCCGCCCGCTGCTGCCGGCGCACCGCCTTCTTGCGGGCCCGCAGCGAGACGGGGACCGCCCACAGCTGGTACTTGGCGCCGGACTTGGCGAGGACCTCGTTGGAGTAGCCGGAGCGCAGGCCGGCGATCTCGCCCCAGGGCAGGGTGATCACCCGGAACGGGTTGCGGACGCGCAGCCGGTCCTCGCCCGCGAACACCGCCGGGCGGAGCGTGAAAGCGAGGACCAGCGGCACGATCAGGATCATCCCGGCCAGCGCCAGCCACGGGGTCCGGCCGTGGCCCTTGAACAGGGCGTCGAAGCCCAGCCAGAGGACGACCAGGAGCAGCAGCGTGCCGCCCGCCAGCCCGAGGGGCGAGCGGTAGACGCGGTCCTTGGCGGCGGGCGCCGGCGGCTGTGACGCGGGTGACGGGTGGTCCGGGGTGGTCATGGCCCCGATTCTGCACGACGCCGTCCGCGGTGCGGCCACGCGCCCGTGAACCGGCGCTCATCCGTGATGTCGGCCTCGGGGACGGGCCCGGGGGTGTACAGCCGCTACGCGCGTAGATATGCTCGTCTGGTGACCATGCCCACTACCGCACCCACAGCTCACGCTCTCGCTGACGTCACCGCGTCCGACAGCACGCTGCGCCGCTTCCTCCACGGGCTGCCCGGCGTCGACGCGGTCGGCCTGGAGGCGCGCGCCGCGTCCCTCGGCACCCGTTCCATCAAGACCACCGCGAAGGCGTACGCCATCGACCTCGCCATCTCGATGGTCGACCTGACGACGCTGGAAGGCGCGGACACCCCGGGCAAGGTCCGGGCGCTCGGCGCCAAGGCGGTCCACCCGGACCCCACGGACCGCACGACCCCGACGACGGCCGCGGTCTGCGTCTACCCCGACATGGTGGCCGTCGCCAAGGAGGCCGTCGCCGGCTCCGGCGTCAAGGTCGCCTCGGTGGCCACCGCCTTCCCGGCCGGCCGTGCCGCGCTCGACGTGAAGCTGGCCGACGTCCGTGAGGCCGTCGCCGCCGGCGCCGACGAGATCGACATGGTCATCGACCGCGGCGCGTTCCTCGCCGGCAGGTACCTGAAGGTGTACGACGAGATCGTCGCCGTGAGGGAGGTCTGCGGGACGGACGCCCGGCTGAAGGTCATCTTCGAGACCGGCGAGCTGTCGACGTACGACAACATCCGCCGCGCCTCCTGGCTCGGCATGCTGGCCGGCGCCGACTTCATCAAGACGTCGACGGGCAAGGTCGCCGTCAACGCCACGCCCGCGAACACCCTCCTCATGCTGGAGGCGGTCCGCGACTTCCGGGCCCAGACCGGCGTCCAGGTCGGGGTGAAACCGGCCGGCGGCATCCGCACCAGCAAGGACGCGATCAAGTTCCTGGTCCTGGTCAACGAGACCGCGGGCGAGGACTGGCTGGACAACCACTGGTTCCGCTTCGGCGCCTCCTCGCTCCTGAACGACCTGCTGATGCAGCGCCAGAAGCTGGCCACCGGCCGCTACTCCGGTCCCGACTACGTGACGGTGGACTGATCCCCCATGGCATTCGAGTACGCACCCGCCCCCGAGTCCCGCGCGATCGTCGACATCGCGCCCTCGTACGGCCTGTTCATCGACGGCGAGTTCACCGAGGCGGCCGACGGCAAGGTCTTCAAGACGGTCTCGCCGTCGACGGAGGAGGTCCTCGCCGAGGTCGCCCAGGCCGGTTCCGAGGACGTCGACCGTGCCGTCAGGGCCGCCCGCAAGGCGTTCGAGAAGTGGTCCGCGCTGCCCGGCTCCGAGCGCGCCAAGTACCTGTTCCGCATCGCCCGGATCGTCCAGGAGCGCAGCCGTGAGCTGGCGGTCCTGGAGACGCTGGACAACGGCAAGCCGATCAGGGAGACCCGCGACGCGGACCTCCCGCTGGTCGCCGCGCACTTCTTCTACTACGCGGGCTGGGCCGACAAGCTCGGCCACGCCGGCTTCGGCCCGGACCCCAGGCCGCTGGGCGTGGCCGGCCAGGTCATCCCGTGGAACTTCCCGCTGCTGATGCTGGCGTGGAAGATCGCCCCGGCCCTCGCGACCGGCAACACGGTCGTCCTGAAGCCCGCCGAGACGACCCCGCTGTCCGCCCTGTTCTTCGCGGACGTCTGCCGCCAGGCCGGCCTGCCCAAGGGTGTCGTCAACATCCTCCCGGGCTACGGCGACGCGGGCGCCGCGCTGGTCGGGCACCCCGACGTGAACAAGGTCGCCTTCACCGGCTCCACGGCCGTCGGCAAGGAGATCGCCCGCACGGTCGCCGGCACCCGCAAGAAGCTCACCCTCGAACTGGGCGGCAAGGGCGCGAACATCGTCTTCGACGACGCGCCGATCGACCAGGCCGTCGAGGGCATCGTCAAGGGCATCTTCTTCAACCAGGGCCAGGTCTGCTGCGCGGGCTCCCGCCTCCTGGTCCAGGAGTCGATCCAGGACGAGCTGCTGGACTCCCTCAAGCGCCGCCTGTCCACGCTGCGCCTCGGCGACCCGCTGGACAAGAACACCGACATCGGCGCGATCAACTCCGCCGAGCAGCTGGCCCGGATCACCGCGCTGGCCGAGCGGGGCGAGGCGGAGGGCGCCGAACGCTGGTCGCCGGCCTGCGAACTGCCCTCGTCCGGTTACTGGTTCGCCCCGACGCTGTTCACGAACGTCACCCAGGCGCACACCATCGCCCGTGACGAGATCTTCGGCCCGGTGCTGTCGGTCCTCACCTTCCGTACGCCCGACGAGGCCGTCGCCAAGGCCAACAACACCCAGTACGGCCTCTCGGCCGGCATCTGGACCGAGAAGGGCTCGCGCATCCTGGCCGTCGCGAACAAGCTGCGCGCCGGTGTCGTCTGGTCCAACACGTTCAACAAGTTCGACCCGACCTCGCCGTTCGGCGGCTACAAGGAGTCGGGCTTCGGCCGCGAGGGCGGCCGCCACGGCCTGGAGGCGTACCTCGATGTCTGACCGACTCACTGTGTTCAAGACCTACAAGCTGTACGTCGGCGGGAAGTTCCCGCGTTCCGAGAGCGGCCGGGTGTACGAGGTGCAGGACTCGAAGGGCAACTGGCTGGCCAACGCTCCGCTGTCCTCCCGCAAGGACGCCCGTGACGCGGTGGTCGCCGCGCGCAAGGCGTTCGGCGGCTGGTCCGGCGCGACCGCCTACAACCGCGGCCAGGTCCTCTACCGCGTCGCGGAGATGCTGGAGGGCCGCAAGGAACAGTTCGTCCGGGAGGTCGCGGACGCGGAGGGCCTGTCGAAGTCGAAGGCGGCGGCCGTCGTGGACGCGACGATCGACCGCTGGGTCTGGTACGCGGGCTGGACCGACAAGATCGCCCAGGTGATCGGCGGCGCCAACCCGGTCGCGGGCCCGTACTTCAACCTCTCCTCCCCGGAGCCGACCGGCGTGGTCGCCGTGCTGGCCCCGCAGGAGTCGTCCTTCCTCGGCCTGGTGTCGGTCGTGGCCCCGGTGATCGCCACCGGCAACACGGCGGTCGTGATCGCCTCCGAGAAGGCCCCGCTGCCGGCCCTTTCCCTGGGCGAGGTGCTGGCCACCTCCGACGTCCCGGGCGGTGTCGTCAACGTCCTGTCCGGCCGTACGGCGGAGATCGCGGCGCCGCTGGCCGCGCACCAGGACGTCAACGCCATCGACCTCGCGGGCGCGGACGAGGACCTGGCGAAGGAGCTGGAGGTCGCGGCGGCCGACAACCTGAAGCGGGTGCTCCGTCCACAGGCTGTGGATTACTTCGAGACGCCGGGGACCGAGCGGATGACGGCGTTCCTGGAGACCAAGACGGTGTGGCACCCGACGGGCGCGCTGGGCGCGTCGGGCTCTTCCTACTGAGGGGCCCCGGGCGGGGGACCACCCCCGCCCCGCGCCCCTGCGGGGCGCTCTCAGCGGCCCAGGGCGCCGAGGACCTGGCCGGCCACCGGGACGCTGCCGAGTGACGGCGCCTGGGCCAGCGGGCGCGTCAGCGTCTGGGAGCCGACCGGCTTGAAGTCGGCCAGCTGGGTGCCCACGCCGTTGTCGAGCGGGTCCACGCCCGTGCCCGCGAGCGGGTTGGGCTTGAGACCCGCGACCGGGCCGGTCACGTACCCCACCATGCCGGTCAGGGCGCGCGCGCCCGCCTGGGGGTCGACGTTGCCGAGGTTCAGGGGGCGGTAGTTGAGGCCCACGCCGGGGACCGAGTCGGCGGACGCCGTCGCCGCCCCCGCGCCCAGGGCCGCTCCGGCGGCCGCGAGGACGATCAGGGCGCGCTGCGCGGTGGAGTGCCGGGGGGAAGTGTGTCGGGCCATCGCTGGTGCCACCTTCTGGTGCGCAGGGTAAGGATGTCGACACGTAGGGTAGTTGAGGCGAGACTCACGCTCAAAAGCCGACCCGCGGGGTCGGCAGGGCGCCCCCCATGCGTCAAACTGGTGTTCCGTGAGCATTCATCCTCCGTCTCCCGCCCGTGTCGTGCTGCTGTGCGGCCCCTCGGGCTCGGGCAAGTCACATGTCGCCGCCCGTTCCGGGCTCCCCGTGCTGCGCCTGGACGACTTCTACAAGGAGGGTGACGATCCGACTCTGCCCCTGGTGGAGGGGAGTTCGGACATCGACTGGGACCACCCGCGGTCGTGGGACGCGGACGTCGCCGTCGAGGCCATCGCCCGGCTGTGCGCCACGGGGTCGACGCCGGTACCGGTGTACGACCTCTCGCTGAGTGCCCGTACCGGCGAGGAGACGCTGCACATCGGCCGTACCCCGCTGTTCATCGCGGAGGGCGTCTTCGCCGCGGAGATCGTCGAGCGCTGCCGGGAACTGGGCCTGCTCGCGGACGCGCTGTGCCTGTCCCGCGGTCCTGTCGCCACCTTCCGGCGGCGCTTCCTGCGCGATCTGCGGGAGGGCCGCAAGTCGGTGCCGTTCCTGCTGCGCCGCGGCTGGCGGCTGATGCGCACGGAGCGCTCGATCGTCGCCCGCCAGGTGTCGCTCGGCGCGCACCCCTGCGACCGGGACGAGGCGCTGGGCCGGCTCGCGGCAGCCGCGGCGGGCCGGCAGGTACGGCAGCGGACGGCGGCCTGACCCCGTACCACCCCGTACGCACGCGAGAGCGGGGCCGGCAGGCCCCCCGGCCCACCAGCCCCGCTCCCTCGCTCCCCCGTGTTCCCCCGAAGGCCCACCCCCCAGTGGTCCCCCGTTTCTCCCCCGTTCCCCCCGTCGTCCCCCCGGACCTCAGGCGACCAGTTCGCCGAAGGCGTCCTCCTCGTCACGGCCGAAGCTGAGGACCTCGTCCTCGCGCAGCCGGCGCAGCGAGCGCCAGATGCTGGACTTCACCGTGCCGACACTGATGCCGAGTATCTCCGCGATCTCCGGGTCCGTGCGGCCCTCGTAGTAGCGCAGGACCAGCATGGTGCGCTGGAGTTCGGGCAGCCGGGCCAGCGCCTGCCACAGGACCGCGCGCAGCTCGGTGCCGCGCATCGCGTCCGTGTCGGAGGGCGTCTCCGGCAGTTCCTCGGTCGGGTACTCGTTGAGCTTGCGGCGCCGCCAGGCGCTGATGTGCAGGTTGGTCATGGTGCGGCGGAGGTATCCGCCGACCGCGGCCTTGTCACTGATCCGGTCCCACGCCCGGTACGTCGAGAACAGCGCGCTCTGCAGCAGGTCCTCGGCCTCGAAGCGGTCACCGGTCAGGTGGTAGGCGGTGGCGTACAGGGAGGCGCGGCGCTCCTGGACGTAGGCGGTGAACTCCGCTTCCGTCAGCGAACGGCGCTCCCCCGGGTCCTCCCTGTACGCGGCTCCCCCGTGAGCTTCCCCCCGTGTGTCAACCACCGCCATGTACGCGGTGTGCTGACGCCCGGTGCCGCGAGCGCACCCCCGCCCTCCCCCACGCTCGAACACGCTCGCGCGGGAGGGACCCCCCTCGGCACCGGACTTCTCCGGTCCCCGGTGCACGTCGTGCAGACGCGTGACCACTGCGCTGGTGCTGATGCTGTGCAGCGTGTTCATCTCGCGCTCCCCGTCGTGGACTTCCGGTGACTCCGTTGTGCCCGGGCTGGTTCCGGCCGGCGGCCTTGCCCGTGCCCAAAAGACTGCCGGGGTCACTTCATGGCCGTGTCTGCCGACTGTCACAGACCTGTCACAGGGGTCCCGCCGAGGCGGGTCACACACCGCGCACAGCCGGTGGCGCTACGGATGACCTGGTCCCGGCAGGTCGTACGGCGACCCTTCCATGGGCCAGAATGAGCCCGTGCCTTCCCTGTTGCTGATCGAGGACGACGACGCCATCCGTACGGCCCTGGAGCTCTCCCTGACGCGCCAGGGACACCGGGTGGCCACCGCTGCCAGCGGCGAGGACGGTCTGAAGCTGCTGCGCGAGCAGCGGCCGGACCTCATCGTGCTGGACGTGATGCTGCCCGGCATCGACGGGTTCGAGGTGTGCCGGCGCATCCGGCGCACGGACCAGCTGCCGATCATCCTGCTGACCGCGCGCAGCGACGACATCGACGTCGTCGTCGGTCTGGAGTCCGGCGCCGACGACTACGTCGTCAAGCCGGTGCAGGGCCGGGTGCTGGACGCCCGGATCCGGGCCGTGCTGCGGCGCGGGGAACGCGAGTCCAGCGACTCGGCGACCTTCGGCAACCTCGTCATCGACCGGTCGGCCATGACCGTCACGAAGAACGGCGAGGACCTCCAGCTGACCCCGACCGAGCTGCGGCTGCTGCTGGAGCTGAGCCGGCGGCCCGGTCAGGCGCTGTCCCGGCAGCAGCTGCTGCGGCTGGTGTGGGAGCACGACTACCTCGGTGACTCGCGCCTGGTCGACGCGTGCGTGCAGCGGCTGCGCGCGAAGGTGGAGGACGTGCCGTCGTCGCCGACGCTCATCCGTACCGTCCGTGGTGTCGGCTACCGCTTGGACGCCCCTCAGTGACCGGTACGCAAGGGGGGCTGCGCGGCTGGGCCGCGGGGCGCAAGGGAGGTCTGTCGCGGCTCAGGTTCACCAGCCTCAGGCTGCGCCTGGTCGTCGTCTTCGGGCTGGTGGCCCTCACGGCCGCCGTGTCGGCGTCCGGGATCGCCTACTGGCTCAACCGGGAGGCCGTGCTCACCCGCGCCCAGGACGCCGTGCTGCGCGACTTCCGGCAGGAGATGCAGAACCGCGCGGGCGCGCTGCCGGAACACCCGACCCAGGACCAGGTGCAGCGCGCGGCCGGCCAGATGGCCGCCAGCAGCCAGCACTTCAGCGTGCTCCTGGTCGCCCAGGACGCCGGCGGCAAGACCGTGTACGGCAATTCGGGCGGCATCAACGGCTTCTCGCTGGAGGACGTGCCCCGGTCGCTGCGGGACGCCGTGGCCAGGCGCCAGTCCGTGACAGACTCCAACAAGGAGCCGTACCACCTGTACTGGCAGCGGGTCGTGGAACACGGCACGCCCTACCTGGTGGCCGGTACGCGCGTCATCGGCGGCGGCCCGACCGGCTACATGGCGAAGTCCCTGGAGCCGGAGGCGAAGGACCTCAACTCGCTGGCCTGGTCGCTGGGCATCGCCACCGGGCTCGCGCTGATCGGCGCCGCGCTGCTCGCGCAGGCCGCCGCCACGACCGTGCTGAAGCCCGTGCACCGGCTGGGCGTGGCCGCGCGACGGCTCGGCGAGGGCCGGCTGGACACCCGGCTGCGGGTGTCCGGCACCGACGAACTCGCCGACCTGTCCCGGACGTTCAACAACGCGGCCGAGGCGCTGGAGCAGCGGGTCGCGGAGATGGCCGCGCGGGACGAGGCCTCGCGCCGCTTCGTGGCCGACATGAGCCATGAGCTGCGGACGCCGCTCACCGCCATCACCGCCGTCACGGAGGTGCTGGAGGAGGAGCTGGAGGCGGAGACCGGCAGCATGGACCCGATGATCGAGCCGGCCGTCCGGCTGGTGGTCAGCGAGACCCGGCGGCTGAACGACCTCGTCGAGAACCTGATGGAGGTCACCCGATTCGACGCCGGCACCGCCCGGCTGGTCCTGGACGACGTCGACGTCGCCGACCAGATCACCGCGTGCATCGACGCCCGTGCCTGGCTGGACGCCGTCGAGCTGGACGCCGAGCGCGGCATCCACGCCCGGCTGGACCCGCGCCGCCTGGACGTCATCCTCGCCAACCTGGTCGGCAACGCGCTCAAGCACGGCGGGTCGCCGGTGCGGGTGTCGGTCCGGGAAGCGGACGACTCGGTCGAGATCCGGGTCCGCGACCACGGGCCCGGCATCCCGCAGGACGTCCTGCCGCACGTCTTCGACCGCTTCTACAAGGCGAGCGCCTCCCGGCCGCGCTCCGAGGGCAGCGGGCTCGGCCTGTCCATCGCCCTGGAGAACGCCCACATCCACGGCGGCGAGATCACCGCGGCCAACTCACCCGACGGCGGCGCGGTGTTCACGCTCCGGCTGCCACGGGACGCCTCCGCACTGACCGAGGAGGACGGCGGGGACACCAAGGCCGGCGAGACCGGCCACGACAGCGCGGGGAAGGAGGGGTCATGACCGTACGACGCCTGCTGGCGCTGCCCCTCCTGGGCGTGCTGATCACCGGCTGCGGCATCCGGGCCACGGAGGTGCCGACCGACTTCGGGCCGGCGCCGTCCCGGGTGCCGTGCTCGCTGGCCGGGCCCGACGCCTCCGCGCAGTCCGCGCGCGGGGTGCCGGTACAGGTGTTCCTGCTGTGCGGGGCGTCCCTGGTGGCCGTCGACCGGACCGTGCGGGTCCCGGAGGGCACCCCGGACGCCCGGCGCCGGGTGATCGTGGCGCAGGGGCTGCTGGACCAGCTGGCCACGTCGCCGTCCGCCGCGGAGCGCTCCGCGGGCTACACGACGTACGTGCCGGGCGGCCTCCGGGTGACCGGGCCCGGCCCGAAGGACCCCGAGGACACGCTCCGGCTGGGCACGGCGCCGTCGCGGCTCACCGCCTACGCCCTGGCGCAGCTGGTGTGCACCCTGTCCGACTCGGCGGCGACGGAGGACGACGGCTCGGTCATCCTGGCCGGTCCCGCCCCGGACGCCCCGCGCCGCTACGCCTGCACCGACGAGGTCCGCGACCACCCGGGCACCACGCAGCCGCCGTCGAGCGGGGTCCCGAACGCGTAGCGCTGCGCTTGGCCTGGGCGGGGTCTCGGTTGCCGTTCGCCTTCGGCGTGGGCCGGTGTGACCGCCGCGGCCGGCGGGGTCGCGTCGCGGGGAGCCGCCGTGGGGGGTTCGTCCGTCGCCCGGCTGCGGGTCCGTCGTAGCCGCTCGCGCAGTTCCCCGCGCCCCTTCGGGGCGCTCCCGTCGGCGCCGGTCTGCGGGAGCGTCCCGGGCCGAAACGTTTCCACCGCGGAACCGATCGGGCCCGCCCCCGCGTCTACGGGGTCGTGCAGCGTCAAGGCTCCATCGGCGGCAGCGCCGCGATCCGCATCCGTGTGACGGGAGGTGTCCTCCTCGTCGCACATCTCGCCCTCGTCGCCTGGCTGATGCTGCGCCCCCTGGACGTCCCCTGGGTGATGCCCCCGAACCTGCGCCCCCTGGCCGGCATCCGGGCCGACCTGGCGCTGGGCTGGCCCCAGGCGGTCAGACCCCTCGGCGAGGGACTCGCGCTGCTCGCCCCGCTGGGCGTCCTGCTCCCGATGGCGCACGGCAGGCTCACCGTCTCCCCGGTCGCGTCCCTGATCCGCACGGCAGCGGCCGGCGCCCTCCTCTCCCTCGGCATCGCCCTGGTGCAGACCGGTGTGCCGGGCAGGGTCGTGGACGTCGACTCGGTGCTGCTGAACACGACGGGAGTCGTCCTGGCCCACCTGGCCGTCGTCCCGGCGACCCGCCTCCGGCTGCGCCGCCGGGACACGGGGGAGCTCGGTGCGCCCGAACCGGCGGTCTCCGTCCAGGAGGAGCTGTCTCAGGGCCGTACCCCGACGATTCCCAGGGTCGGTATCGCCCCTTGGAGTGATGCTTCGTCCCCTTCGTCTCCGTACTGTTGAAGGCAGTTGAGGGGTCCCGGACCGAGGGGCCGCCACCGGCTCGTGCGAGCCGACGACCACGGAGGATCCGACATGACCGCCCTTTCCCGCCCCACCCACGGCCGCGTGATCGGCGGAGTCTGCGCCGGACTGGCCCGGCGCTTCGGCACCTCGGCCACGACGATGCGGGTGATCTTCCTGGTGTCCTGCCTGCTGCCGGGCCCGCAGTTCCTGCTCTACATGGCGCTGTGGCTGCTGCTCCCGTCCGAGGACAAGGCCCGCACCGCCTGGTGAGCCCCCGCGCCGGCGCGGTCACGGACGCGGGCATGCCACAGGGGCGCGTCCGGACGTACCGGAGCGCCCCGCGCGTCGGACGGAAGCCGGGCTCAGCCGACCGGGATGCCGTTGATCGGCACGCCGTGCGTGGGCAGACCCTGCAGCGGGAGCCCGCCGAGCAGACCGGCGACCGGCTTGGTCGGCCCCTCGGCGAGGACGTTCTGGACGACGGGCTGCGCGGTGGCCGCGCCCTTGCGGACGGCCGGCAGAGCCGCGGCGACACCCGTCTTGGCCACGGGCTTCACCGTCTTCACGGCACCGCTGTCCGGCAGCGCCTCGATGACCTGCTCGGGCGGCAGCATCTTGGTGACGGTGTTCAGCGTCTGGCCGGCGTCGGGGCTGACCGGGGCCGCGTCGGCCGCGCCCGCACCGGCGGCGGCGAAAGCGGCACCGAGGGCGGCGACACCGAGGGTCTTGGCAGCAGACTGCTTCATGGTGAATGCGTCCTTGCATGCGGAGACGGAAGATCACGAACGATCTGAGCGGTCCACGACCGTAAACATCCCCGGCCGTCCGCCGCAAACACCGAAATGCGGACGCCGTGTGAGAGCACGCCCGCATTCCGGTCCGGCAAGCACCCGTCCGCTAGGCCCCGGAACCGCCAGAACCGCTGGTGGACGCGGTCTGCCGAAACAGCCATTCGGATTTCAGCTCGGCATATCCGGGCTTGATGACGTCATTGATCATGGCGAGTCGTTCATCGAAAGGAATGAACGCTGATTTCATCGCATTGACGGAGAACCACTGGAGATCGTCGAGCGTGTAACCGAACGCCTCGACAAGGTGCTCGAACTCCCGGCTCATCGTGGTGTGCGACATCAGCCGGTTGTCGGTGTTCACGGTGGCCCGGAAGTGGAGCCGGCGCAGCAGCCCGATGGGGTGCTCGGCGTAGGAGGGCGCGGCCCCGGTCTGGAGGTTGGAGCTGGGGCACAGTTCCAGCGGGATCCGCTTGTCGCGCACGTAGGAGGCGAGCCGGCCCAGCTTCACCGAGCCGTCCTCGCGGACCTCGATGTCGTCGATGATCCGCACCCCGTGTCCGAGCCGGTCGGCCCCGCACCACTGGAGCGCCTGCCAGATGGACGGCAGCCCGAAGGCCTCGCCGGCGTGGATGGTGAAGTGGTTGTTCTCGCGCTTGAGGTACTCGAAGGCGTCCAGGTGCCGGGTGGGCGGGTAGCCGGCCTCGGCGCCGGCGATGTCGAAGCCGACCACGCCCGCGTCCCGGTAGCGGTTGGCGAGTTCGGCGATCTCCAGGGAGCGGGCGGCGTGCCGCATGGCGGTCAGCAGGGCGCCGACCCGGATGCGGTGGCCGTTCTCGCGGGCGAGCCGCTCCCCCTGCCGGAACCCCTCGTTGACGGCTTCGACGACCTCCTCCAGGGACAGCCCGCGGTCCAGGTGCTGCTCGGGCGCGTAGCGCACCTCGGCGTAGACGACCCCGTCCTCGGCGAGGTCCTCGGCGCACTCGCGGGCGACCCGGGTCAGGGCCTGCTTGGTCTGGAGCACGCCGACGGTGTGCCGGAAGGTCTCCAGATAGCGTTCCAGCGAGCCGGAGTCGGCGGCCTCCTGGAACCAGATGCCGAGCTTGTCCGGGTCGGTCTCGGGAAGGCCGGCGTACCCGGTCTCCCGGGCGAGGTCCACGACGGTGCCCGGGCGGAGCCCGCCGTCGAGATGATCGTGCAGCAGTACCTTGGGCGCCCGGCGGATCTGGTCCGCGGTGGGGGCGTTCCCGGTGGGTGCGGTCTGGCTCGTCATTTCCGCACTCTAACTCCTACGCGCGTAGAGGGCCCGGTGTGCGCCACAGCGGTTTCCCGGCGCTTTTCCGTCGATACCCAACGGTGACCGGACGCACGGGTTCAGTACACCGCGCCGTTCTGACACTGTTCTGCCATGGGACAAGCGACGCCGGTCCGAACGGCCGGGCTGGGGAAGGCAGTCGGCGCGGAGCCGACGTCGGTGAGCGGAGCGGTGCTGCTGCTCCCCGGCGGGGAGGAGGTCTCCGTCCGCCGGCCGTCCCCTGTCCGGGCGCTGACCCTCGTCCGCTCCCTGGGCCGCGCGCTCGCCCGCGCGGGCCGGGACGAGGGGCTGGCCGTCCATCCGGTGCAGTACCGCTACCGCGGCTGGAACGGCAGCGAGGCCCATCCGGCGGCCGATGCCGGGTGGGCCGCCGACGAGGTCGTACGGCGGTACGGGGACGTTCCCGTGTGTCTGGTGGGCGTGGACATGGGCGGGCGCGCGGCGCTGCGGGCCGGCGGGCACGAGGCGGTTAACTCCGTGGTGGCGCTGGCCCCCTGGATGCCGGAGGAGGACGTCGCCGCGCCGCCCGAGCCGGTGAAGCAGCTGGTCGGGCGGCGGGTGCTGATCGTCCACGGCACGAACGACGACCGGACCGATCCGGAGCTGTCGTTCCGGTTCGCGGCGCGGGCGAAGAAGGCGAACCGGGAGGTGTGCCGGTTCGAGGTGCACTCCGACGGGCACGGGCTGCACGGGTACCGGGACGAAGTGCTGTGCCTGACGGTGGATTTCGTGATGGGCGCGCTGTTCGGGCACGCCGTGTCCCGCCCCGTGGAGGACGCGTTGGCCGCGCCCCCGCCGATCGGCCTGCGGATGCCGCTGGCCGCGGGGTTCGGCAAGTCGTGGAAACGGTAGGCCGGGCGTCCCTCAGCCGGGCAGCAGGTTGCCCCTCCTGGAGAGCAGGAACTTCTTGAAGGCCGCCACCGGCGGGGTGTCGGGGCGGCCGGCCGGCCAGGCCACGCCGATTTCGCGGACCGCCCTGGGGGCCGTGACCGTCAGTTCCGCCACGCCCGGGCGCGGGACGGTCGGGGGCGGCAGGAGGGCGACCCCGAGGCCCGCCGCCACCAGGCCGCGCAGCGTCTCCGCCTCCTCCCCCTCGAAGGCGATGCGGGGCTTGAAACCGGCCTCGCGGCACAGGTCGTCCGTGATGCGGCGCAGGCCGTAGCCCGGTTCCAGGGTCACGAAGGTCTCCTCGGCCGCCTCTGCCAGGCGGATGCGGCGGCGGCCCGCCAGGCGGTGGTCCGCGGGGACGACCAGGCGCAGTTTCTGCTCGTCCAGGCGCCGGGCGACCAGGTCGGGCGCGTCGGGGACGGGTGAGGTGAGGCAGAGGTCGAGTTCGCCGGCGCGCAGCCCCTCCAGCATGGCCTCGCCGTAGTTCTGCACGAGGCTGAAGCGCACGCGCGGGTGGTCGGCGCGGAAGGCGTGCAGCAGGCCGGGCACGGTCTCGGCGCCCATGGTGTGCAGGAAGCCGAAGGCGACCTTGCCGGTGGCCGGATCGGCGTCCGCGCGGACCTCCTCGGCGGCGCGCTCGATCTCGGCGAGGGCCCGCTCGACGGAGGCGAGGAAGGTGCGGCCGCCGGTGGTCAGGGAGACCGTGCGGCCGTGCCGGGCGAACAGGTCGACGCCCAGGTCCTGTTCCAGGCGGACCATCGCCCGGGACAGGGTGGACTGGGGGACGTCCAGCTCCCGCGCGGCCCGGGTGACGTGCTCGGTGCGGGCCACGCCGGCGAAGTACGCGAGGCGGGGCGCGAGCAACAGCGCCATGTCTTCTGCGTCACTGGACGGTGACAGTCGCGCCGGTGAACTCCGCTGATGCGCCATGGGAACGATTATGGCGATTCCATGCATTGGACGCATGAGTGGGGCCGGTCTACGTTCGGAGCATGTCTCCCGCCAGTACCGGGGCGCCCACCGGCCTGGGCGCCGTTCCGTCCCTCCGCACCCCCGACTCCGGCTCCGACTCCCGGCTGACCCCGGGCGGCCCCGGCTACCGCCGGATGAGCCTCGCCCTGTTCCTCGCCGGGGTCGCCACCTTCGCCCTCCTCTACTCCACCCAGGCCCTGCTGCCGCTGATCTCCGGGGAGTTCGGGGTCGCGGCGAGCGAGGCGAGCTGGACCGTGGCCGCCGCGACCGGGGGTCTGGCGCTGTTCGTCCTGCCGATGAGCGCGCTGTCGGAGCGGTTCGGACGCCGTACGGTGATGACCGCCTCGCTGGCCGTGGCCGTCACGGTCGGCATGCTGGTGCCGTTCGCGCCGTCGCTCGGCGCGCTGGTGGTGCTGCGGGCGGTGCAGGGCGCGGCGCTGGCCGGGCTGCCGGCCTCGGCGCAGGCGTACCTGGCCGAGGAGGTGCGGCCGAAGGCGCTGGTCACGGCGATCGGGCTGTTCGTGGCGGGCAACAGCGTGGGCGGCATGAGCGGCCGGGTGATCACCGGCTGGGTGGCGCAGGAGTGGGGCTGGCGGGTGTCGGTCGGGGTGATCGGCGCGGTCGCGGTCGCGTGCGCGGTGGCCTTCCGGCTGCTGCTGCCGGCCCCGAGGCACTTCACGGCGGGTTCGCTGCGCCCGCGGGTCCTGCTCGGCACCGTCCGCGACCACCTCTCCGACCCGCTGCTGCGCCGCCTGTACGCGATCGGCGCGCTGTTCATGACGGTGTTCGGCGGGGTGTACACGGTGATCGGCTACCGGCTGACGGCGGCGCCGTTCGGGCTGCCGCAGGGCATCGTGGGCTCGATCTTCCTGGTCTACCTGGTGGGCACGGTCTCCGCGTCGGCCGCGGGCCGGCTGGTGGGCCGCCTCGGCCGCCGGGGCGCGCTGTACCTCGCGGGCGGTACGACGGCGGCGGGGCTGCTGCTGTCCCTGACCGCCTCGCTGGTGCTGGTCCTGGCGGGTCTGGTGCTGATCACGGCGGGCTTCTTCGCCGGGCACGCGGTGGCCTCCTCGACGGTCAGCAAGACGGCCACGCACGGCCGGGCCCAGGCGTCGGCGCTGTACCAGTCCGCGTACTACATCGGCTCCAGTGCCGGCAGCACGGTCGGCGCGCTGGCGTTCCACGCCGACGGGTGGGCGGGCACGGTCGGCGTCGGCCTCCTCGCGGTCCTCGGCGTCGTCACGATCACCGTCCTGGGCTCGCGGGCGGCCCGGGTGGCGGCGCGGCGGGAGCCGGCAGGCGCGCACTGACCCGGCGCGCACTGACCCGGCGCACGCCGCCCGGCTTCTCCGAGCAACCATTGTGAGCTGGGCCTTTCCCCACTCCGGGGGCCATTGTCAGTGGGCTGCGGTAGCTTCCCAAGTGCTGGAGCGCGACGGCGCGCTACGGGGACGGCCACAGGGGTGGGTGGACGATGGGCAACAGCACGGCGACGGCGGATCTGGACGTCGCACTGGAGAAGCACCGGACCGAGCTGACCGGGTACTGCTACCGGATGCTCGGTTCCTCCTTCGAGGCCGAGGACGCGGTGCAGGACACCCTGGTGCGGGCCTGGCGGAGCTACGACAAGTTCGAGGGCCGTTCCAGCCTGCGCTCGTGGCTGTACCGGATCGCGACGAACGTGTGCCTGGACATGCTGGCGGCGGGCAGCAAGCGGGCCCGGCCGATGGACCTGTCGGAGGCCACCCCGCTCGCGCGGGCGGCGCTCTCCCCGCGCCCGGACAACACCTGGCTCGAGCCGATGCCGGACGCGCGCGTGCTGCCGGTCGTGGAGGACCCGGCGGAGGCGGCGGTCGCCAAGGAGTCGATCCGGCTCGCCTTCATGGCGGCCCTCCAGCAGCTGCCGCCCAAGCAGCGGGCGGTACTGATCCTGCGCGAGGTGCTGGCCTGGAAGGCGAGTGAGGTGGCCGAGCTGCTGGACACCACCGTCGCCTCGGTGAACAGCGCCTTGCAGCGGGCCCGGGCCACGCTGGCGGAGCGCGGGGACGCGGGTACCGAGGGGGCGGTGTCCGATCCGCTGGACGAGGAGCAGCAGAAGCTGCTGGAGCGGTACGTCAAGGCGTTCGAGGGCTACGACATGACGGCGCTGACGGCGCTGCTGCACGAGGACGCCATCATGACGATGCCGCCGTTCGACCTGTGGCTGCGCGGCACCGCGGACATCACCGGTTTCATGACGACCCTGGGCGCCTCCTGCGCCGGTTCCCGGCTGCTGCCGGTCCGCGCCAACGGCCTGCCGGGCTTC
The DNA here is from genome assembly GCF_040704085.1 of Streptomyces sp. NPDC047841. Classification (NCBI taxonomy): domain Bacteria; kingdom Bacillati; phylum Actinomycetota; class Actinomycetes; order Kitasatosporales; family Streptomycetaceae; genus Streptomyces; species Streptomyces sp. NPDC047841. The sequence goes on along the minus strand of NZ_JBEYRP010000002.1, from coordinate 360,347 downwards.
GCGCACTACAAGCCGGACCCGGACAACGGCGGGTTCAGCCCGTGGGCGGTGCAGGTGCTGGAGATCTCAGACGGCCGGATCACCGGATTCCACTGCTTCCTCGACACCCAGCGCTGGTTCCCGCTCTTCGGTCTGCCCCTCCACCTGGAAGCGGAGTCCGACGAGGCCGAGAAGGGCGTGTAGCGCGGGGTCGGGATCGCGCAGCCGTATCCGCCCGCCGGCCCGGCGGGCGGTCAGCTCCAGCCGGGCCAGCAGGTCGACGGCCGCCAGTCCCGGATGCCCGAGCCCGCCCACGTCGCACACGACCACCCCGGTCCCGCCGGCCTCCAGCAGCGCCCGCACATCGGCACACAGCCCCGGCACGTCGTCCCGACGGACGGGCCCGGGCAGCACCAGCACGGCGGGGGTCTCGGCATCCACGTGCGGTAGACCGGTGGGGCGGGCGGAACTCATCGGGGGCGGTGGCGGGGCCGCGGTGCCGGTCCGGCCGGCGGGGGGGGCGGCAGTGTCGGGGTGACGCCGGTCAGTCGACCGGGAACTCGCCGGTGTCGATGGTGAGGCCGAACGGCTCCGGCAGCTCGATGAGGTCGCCGAACTTGACCGCCTTGAGGACCCGGTAGACGTCACCCTTCGGCTCGCCGTAGAGCGTCGCGGTGGGGCCTTTGGGCGCCCAGCGGTCGATCAGGAGGTACAGCGGGATACCGGCGGTGGCGTAGGCGGCGGGCTTGCTGACGCGATCGTGGCCGGCGTTGGACTTGGAGGTGACCTCGACGACGAGTTCGGCGAGGGCGGCGGGGATGTGGGAGTCCGACTCCGCGCATTCCCGCACCGGAGCCACCAGCAAGTCCGGGATGAACATACCCAGCCGCGACGGCACGGCGATGGCCAGCGTCTGGAAGATCCCCCGGTCTTCGGGGACTACGGAGTAGAGGCGACGCTGGATGCGGGCCGCGATCACGCTGTGGCGAAACGCGGGAGCGGGTGACACGGTGATGATCCCCTCGATGATCTCCACCTTGCTGCCCTCGGGCCACTCCATCTCCTCCCAGTACCGGACGAGGTCGTCCCAGTTCTGGTCGGAGTCCTGGCTGACGATGCGTGCGCTCATGGCGGTCCCCTGTCGGTGCGTCAGCCGATCCGAGCATGCCGAACGGGACCGGTGCAGGTCCACCGGTCCCGTTCACCCGAAAGGGCCGTGACATGAACGGCCTACGGCCGCGGGCGCAGCTCAGGCGATACGTTCCCGCACCACCGGGGTGGCCTGGAAGGCCGTGCCCGGGGCCGCGATGTCGTAGGAGCCCGCCACCGCCTGGAGCGCGTACTCGAAGCGCTCCGGGGTGTCGGTGTGCAGGGTCAGCAGGGGCTGGCCCTCGGTCACCGTGTCGCCCGGCTTGGCGTGCAGCTCGATGCCCGCGCCCGCCTGCACCGGGTCCTCCTTGCGGGCCCGGCCGGCACCGAGGCGCCAGGCACCGACGCCGATGTCGTACGCGTCGAGGCGGGTCAGGACGCCGGAGGCCGGGGCCTTGACCACGTGCTGCTCCCTCGCGATGGGCAGCGGCGCGTCCGGGTCGCCGCCCTGGGCCGCGATCATGCGGCGCCAGACGTCCATCGCCGAGCCGTCGGCGAGGGCCTTCGCGGGGTCGGCGTCCTTGATGCCCGCCGCGTCGAGCATCTCGCGGGCCAGGGCGACGGTCAGTTCCACGACGTCCGCGGGGCCGCCGCCGGCCAGGACCTCGACCGACTCGCGGACCTCCAGGGCGTTGCCCGCGGTCAGGCCGAGCGGGGTGGACATGTCGGTCAGGAGGGCGACCGTCCTCACGCCGTGGTCGGTGCCGAGGCCGACCATCGTGGAGGCCAGCTCGCGGGCGTCCTCGATCGTCTTCATGAAGGCGCCCGTGCCCACCTTCACGTCGAGGACCAGCGAGCCGGTGCCCTCGGCGATCTTCTTCGACATGATCGAGGAGGCGATCAGGGGGATCGCCTCGACCGTGCCGGTGACGTCGCGCAGCGCGTACAGCTTCTTGTCGGCGGGGGCCAGGCCGTCGCCCGCCGCGCAGATCACCGCGCCCGTGGTGTCCAGGACGTTCAGCATCTCCTCGTTGGAGAGCAGCGCGCGCCAGCCGGGGATCGACTCCAGCTTGTCCAGGGTGCCGCCGGTGTGGCCGAGGCCCCGGCCGGAGAGCTGGGGGACGGCCGCGCCACAGGCGGCGACGAGCGGGGCCAGCGGCAGGGTGATCTTGTCGCCGACGCCGCCCGTGGAGTGCTTGTCGGCCGTCGGGCGGGACAGCGAGGAGAAGTCCATGCGCTCGCCGGAGGCGATCATCGCCGCGGTCCAGCGGGCGATCTCGCGGCGGTTCATGCCGTTCAGCAGGATCGCCATGGCGAGCGCGGACATCTGCTCGTCGGCGACCTCGCCCCGGGTGTACGCGTCGATGACCCAGTCGATCTGCTCGTCGGTCAGCTCGCCGCGGTCCCGCTTGGTGCGGATGACGGAGATGGCGTCCATGGCCATGGCGGGTGTGGTTCCTTCCGGGAGGTGCGAAGTGCGCGGCCCCCCTGCCAGCGGGGCAGGGGGGCCGTACGGCCTTACTGGGTGAGATGGTCCGGGCCGAAGGCCTGGGGCAGCATCTCGGAGAGCGGGAGGACGCCCGCCGGGGTGTCCAGCAGCAGGCCGGGGCCGCCGAACTCGTAGAGCAGCTGGCGGCAGCGGCCGCACGGGACCAGCAGGGCGCCGGTGCCGTCGACGCACGTGAAGTGCGTCAGCCGGCCGCCGCCGGTGCGCTGGAGCTGTGAGACCAGGCCGCACTCGGCGCACAGGCCGAGGCCGTAGGAGGCGTTCTCGACGTTGCAGCCGGTGACCGTGCGGCCGTCGTCGACCAGGGCCGCCACGCCGACCGGGTAGCCGGAGTAGGGGGCGTAGGCGTGGCTCATGGCCTCCCGCGCCTCGGCGCGCAGGGCCTCCCAGTCGAAGTCGGCGGCTTTCCCGGTCACTTGCCCTGTCCCTTCCGGTAGCGCATGCCGTCCGCCTTCGGCATCCGCAGGCGCTGCGCGGACAGCGACAGCACCAGCAGCGTGACGACGTACGGGGTGGCGCCGACGAAGTCGCTGGGGACCTCGTCGGTGAGCAGGTACCAGACGAGGACCAGCGCGGCCATGACGGCGCTGACCACGCCCTGCACCAGGGCCTTCTTGTACAGCTTCCAGCCGGCCAGCAGGGCGAGCAGCACGACCAGCAGCAGGAGCAGGGCGTGGACGGTCACGCCGCCGTTGCGCAGCTGGAGCGCGTCGGAGTAGCCGAACAGACCCGCGCCCATGGCGAGGCCGCCGGGGCGCCAGTTGCCGAAGATCATGGCGGCGAGACCGATGTAGCCGCGGCCTCCGGTCTGGCCCTCCAGGTAGGTGTGCGAGGTGACCAGCGCGAGGAACGCGCCGCCGAGGCCGGCGAGACCGCCGGAGACGGCCACGGCCGCGTACTTGTACTGGTAGACGTTGACGCCGAGGGACTCGGCGGCGACCGGGTTCTCACCGCAGGAGCGCAGCCGCAGCCCGAACGGGGTGCGCCACAGCAGCCACCAGCTGCCGACGAACAGCAGCACGGCGATGATCGTCACCACGGACAGGTTGGTGATCAGACCGCCGATGATGCCGGCGAGGTCGGAGACCAGGAACCAGTGGTGCTTCTCGATCGACGCGAGGCCGTCCGAGAGGCCGGGGACGGTGACGTCGGGCAGCGTGTCCGCGGGCGGGGACTGCTTGGGGTTGCCGCCCGCCCCGGCGGCCTTGCCGTCGGCGAAGAACAGCTTGGCCAGGTACTGGGTGGCGCCGAGCGCGAGCAGGTTGACGGCGACACCGGAGACGATGTGGTCGACGCCGAAGGTGACGGTGGCGACGGCGTGCACCAGGCCGCCGAGGACGCCGAAGGCGATGCCGCACAGCAGGCCGAGCCAGGGGCTGGACTGCCAGCCGATCCAGCCGGCGCCGAAGGTGCCGAGGATCATCATGCCTTCGAGGCCGATGTTGACCACGCCGGCCCGCTCCGACCACAGGCCGGCGAGTCCGGCGAGGCCGATCGGCACGGCGAGGCCGAGGGCGGCCGCCACCTGGCCGGCGGAGTCGAGCTGGTTGGCGCCGGTGATCACGCGGACGGCGGCGATGAGCAGCAGCGCGCCCGCGACGATCATGAGTATGAGGCCGAGGGAGCGGCCGGAGCGCTGCGGCGCGTCCGCCGCCTTGGGCGCCGCGGGCGGCGGCGCGTCGGTCATCGTGGCAGTCATCACGCCACCTCCTGCATCTTCGTCGGGGCGGCGGCCTGGGCGGCGAGTTCGGCGCCTACGCGCTGCTGCTGGCGCTTCAGGCCGTAGCGGCGCACGACCTCGTAGGCGATGACGACGCACAGCACGATGACGCCCTGGATGACGCCGAGGATTTCCTTGTCGTAGCCCTGGAACTCCAGGTGGTTGGTGGTGCGCTCCAGGAAGCCCCACAGCAGCGCGCCGAGCGCGATGCCGATCGGGTGGTTGCGGCCGAGCAGGGCGATGGCGATGCCGGTGAAGCCGATGCCGGCCGGGAAGTCGTTGCTGAACTGGTGGCTGTCGTTCAGCAAGGTCGGCATGCCGATCAGACCGGCCACCGCACCCGAGATGATCATGCTGGTGGCGATCATCTTCTTCACGCCGACGCCGCTCGCGGCGGCGGCGGTCTCGGACTGGCCGACGGTGCGCAGGTCGAAGCCGAACCGGGTGCGGCCGAGCACGAACCAGTACGCCACGCCGACGAGCACGGCGATGACGATGAAGCCCCACAGCTCACCGGCCGGGCCGGTGTCGAAGCTGAAGAAGTACGAGGACGACGGCAGCGGCTTGGTGGAGACGAGGGTGCCGGCCTGGTCCAGCTGGCCGAGCTTGCCGGGCTGGAGCAGGTAGGCGATGACCGCGGTGGCGATCGAGTTCAGCATGATGGTCGCGATGACCTCGCTGACGCCCCGGGTCACCTTGAGGATGCCGGCGATGGCCGCCCACAGGGCGCCAGTCGCCATGGCGCAGAGGATGATCAGCGGGATGGCGAGCCAGCCGGGCACGGTGAGCGCCCCGCCGAGCACGGCGGCGATGAACGCGGCGAGCCGGTACTGGCCGTCGACACCGATGTTGAACAGGTTCATGCGGAAGCCGATGGCCACCGCGACACCCGCGAGGTAGTACGTCGTCGCCTTGTTCAGGATGTAGACCTGGCTGTCGCTGGCGAAGCCGTAGGTCCCCATGTCGCTGAAGGCGTCGCCGGGGTTCTTGCCGGTCGCGAGGATCACCAGGGTGGTGACGACGAGCGCGGCGACGACCGCCAGCAGGGGCGCGGCGATGCCGAGGAGCAGCCGCTCCTTGTCGATCCGTGAGGTCAGCTTGTTCATCGCGCGTCGTCCTCTGTGTGCTCCAGGTGGCCGGTGGCCGCACCCGTCATGGCGGAGCCCAGCTCCTCGGGGGTGATGGTCGCGGGGTCGGCGTCGGCGACCAGTCGGCCGCGGTACATCACCCGCAGGGTGTCGGAGAGCCCGATCAGCTCGTCCAGGTCCGCGGAGATCAGCAGCACGGCCAGGCCCTCGCGGCGGGCCTCGCGGATGTAGTCCCAGATGGCCGCCTGCGCGCCGACGTCCACACCGCGGGTGGGGTGGGCGGCGATGAGCAGCTTGGGGTGGTGGCTCATCTCCCGGCCGACGATCAGCTTCTGCTGGTTGCCGCCGGACAGGGAGGCGGCGGTGACGTCGATGCCGGGGGTGCGGACGTCGTAGGCCTCGACGATGCGCTGGGTGTCGGCGCGGGCGGCCTTGAGGTCGAGCAGTCCGCCGCGCGAGTTGGGCTTCTCGGTGACGTGGCCGAGGATGCGGTTCTCCCACAGCGGCGCTTCCAGCAGCAGGCCGTGGCGGTGGCGGTCCTCGGGGATGTAGCCGATGCCGGACTCGCGGCGGTCGCGGGTCGGGGCCTGGGAGATGTCGGTGCCGTCGAGGGTGACGGCGCCGGCGTCCGGACGGCGCATGCCCATGATCGCCTCGACCAGTTCGGACTGGCCGTTGCCCTCCACGCCGGCGATGCCGAGGACCTCGCCCTTGTGGATGGTGAAGGAGATCTCGTCCAGGATGATCCGCTCGATGCCGTCGAGGTCGGTCTGCGCGAGGTGCAGGCCGTCCACCGTGAGCATCGGGACGTCGGTGACCGTGGACTCCTGGGTCTCCGGGGTGGGCAGCTCGCTGCCGACCATCAGCTCGGCCAGCTGCTTGGGGGTGGTGCCGCGCGGGTCGACGGTGCCGACGGTGGTGCCGCGCCGTATGACGGTGATCTCGTCGGCGACGGAGAGCACCTCGCCGAGCTTGTGCGAGATGAAGATGACGGTGAGGCCCTCGGCCTTGAGTTCGCGCAGGTTGTCGAAGAGGGCGTCGACCTCCTGCGGCACGAGGACGGCGGTGGGCTCGTCGAGGATGAGGGTCTTGGCGCCGCGGTAGAGGACCTTGAGGATCTCCACGCGCTGGCGGTCGGCGACGCCGAGTTCCTCGACCAGGGCGTCGGGCCGCACGCCCAGGCCGTAGGCGTCGGAGATCTCCTTGATCCGGGCGCGGGCCTTGCCCCCGATGCCGTGCAGCTTCTCCGCGCCGAGGACGACGTTCTCCAGGACGGTGAGGTTGTCGGCGAGCATGAAGTGCTGGTGCACCATGCCGATGCCGCGGGCGATGGCGTCGCCGGGGTCGTGGAAGACGACCTGTTCGCCGCCCACGGTGATGGTGCCCTCGTCCGGCTGCTGCATGCCGTAGAGGATCTTCATGAGGGTGGACTTGCCGGCGCCGTTCTCGCCGCACAGGGCGTGGACGGTGCCCGTGCGGACCGTGATGTCGATGTCGCGGTTGGCGACGACGCCGGGGAAACGCTTGGTGATGCCGCGCAGTTCGACGGCAGCGGGAGGGCTGGACGCGTTGATGGCGCACTCTCCTCGGGGAAAGGGGCTGCGGGGAGGGGGCAGGCGTCGGCGACGCTAGCGCGGCAACTCCGTGCTACACGCGTAGAGTTGACACATTGTTATGGCTCGGCGGGGGCTGTGGAGGGCGCCCCCCGCCGAGCCGGGGTCCGACGGGACCCGTCAGGTCACGGGGTGGTCTTGACCTTGATCGAGCCGTCGACGATCTTCTTCTGCGCCGCGTCCAGCTGGGCCTTGATGTCGTCGATGAAGCCACCGCTGGTGGACAGCGAGACGCCGTCCTTGGCGAGCGAGTAGGTGTTGGTGCCGGTCAGCGGCTTGCCGTCGTGGACGGACTTGACCAGGTCGTAGACACCGACGTCGACGTTCTTGACGACCGAGGTCAGGATCGAGTTCTTGTACTTGGCCAGACCCGGGATGCTGTACTGGTCCGAGTCCACGCCGATGGCCCAGGCGCCCTTCTTGCCGGCCACGGCCTCGATGGCGCCGTTGCCGGAGGAGCCGGCCGCCGAGTAGACGACGTCCGCGCCGTTGTCGAGCATGCCCTGCGCGGCCTCCTTGCCCTTGTCGGGGCTGGCGAAGCCGGAGGTGTCCGAGCCGTGGGACAGGTACTGCGTGTCGACCTTGATCTTCGGGTTGGTGTCCTTGACGCCCTGGACGTAACCCGCCTCGAACTTCTTGATCAGCGGGACGTCGACACCGCCGATGAAGCCGACGTGCTTCGTCTTGGTCTTCAGCGCGGCGGCGACACCGGCCAGGTAGGAGCCCTGCTCCTCGGTGAAGGTGATGCTGTCGACGTTCTTGCCGTTCACCACCGAGTCGACGATGCCGAAGGTGGTCTTCGGGTACTTCGCGGCGACCTTGGTCATCGAGGCGGCGTACGCGTAGCCGACACCGATGACGGGGTTGTAGCCCGCGTCGGCCAGGTCCGACAGGCGCTGCTCGCGGTCGGCCTCGGTGTCCGAGGTCTTCGCGGTCAGCTCCTTGATGTCACCGCCGAACTCCTTCTTCGCCTTGTCGGCACCGCGCGCGGCGGAGTCGTTGAACGAGCGGTCACCACGGCCGCCGACGTCGAAGGCGAGACCGACCTTGACACCCTTGCCGTCGCCCGAGGCGGGCGAGCCGGAGTCGTTGTCGGAGGAGGTGCTGCCACAGGCAGTGGCAGTCAGTGCGAGAGCTGCGGAGGCGATACACGCAGCGGAAAGCTTGGCTACCCGGCGCACGGGAAGGCTCCTTCACCTGACCTGAGCGCCTTGGCGGCGCTTGATGTGAGCACCCTGGGGTGCTCCGGCCGAAACGCCCCGGCGGCGTCGGCTTCGCGGCATCGTAACGCGCGTAGATGTCGCAAAAAACCCTCTCGCGAAGCCGTTATCGATTCGAGGCAAACACTGCCTGAACTCGATGTCTTGGTCCTCCCACACCGTTGTTGCGCACAGTGCACGATTGGCTTGCATCCGTGTTGCGCCGGGCAGGAAGGCGGCCCCCGGCCGGCCCGTGAACGGACCGGCCGGGGGCCGTCCGCTCAGCTCCGCGCCCCGTTGACGTCAAGGAACGCGGCGGCGGTGAACATCTCCACACCCACCGTGATCGCGTGCTCGTCGGCGTCGAAATCGCCCTGGTGGAGATCGCGGACCGTGCGCTCACCGGGCCGGCGCACCCCGAGCCGGGCCATGGCGCCCGGGACGTGCTCCAGGTACCAGGAGAAGTCCTCGCCGCCGAGGCTCTGCTCGGTGCTCTCCACGGACTTCATGCCGCGCCGGGCGACCATGGCCCGGCGCAGCAGCTCGGTCGACTCCCGGTCGTTGACGACCGGCGGCACCCCGCGCACGTAGGTGATCTCGGACTTGGCCCGGTGCAGGGTGGCGATCTCGTCGATCGCCGCGTGCACGATGTCGGGGGCCTGCCGCCAGGCATCCAGGTCCAGGCAGCGCACGGTCCCGGACAGCTCCGCGTGCTGCGGGATCACGTTCGGGGCGTGGCCGGACTCGATGCGGCCCCAGGTGAGGGCGAGACCGACGCGGGTGTCGACCCGGCGGCCGATCAGCGCGGGGACGTCGACGGCGACCCGGGCGGCGGCGGTGACCATGTCGGTGGTCAGGTGGGGGCGGGCGGTGTGCCCGCCGGGACCGTCGAGGGCGACCTCCAGACGGTCGCAGGCGCTGGTGATCGGCCCGTGCCGCAGCCCGACCTTCCCGGCCTCCACCTTGGGGTCGCAGTGCACGGCGAGGAGACGGCCGACGCCGGCCAGCGCGCCGTCCTCGATGGCGCCCAGCGCGCCGCCGGGCAGCACCTCCTCGGCGGGCTGGAAGAGCAGCCGCACCGGACGGGGCAGCAGGCGCTTGGCGTGCAGGTCGGCGAGGACCAGCCCGGTGCCGAGGACGACGGCGGTGTGCACGTCGTGACCGCACGCGTGCGCCCGGTCCGGCACGGTCGACCGGTACGCGCAGTCACTCTTGGTGTCCGGGATGGGCAGCGCGTCGATGTCGGCGCGCAGGGCCAGCAGGGGGACGGAGGGCTGCTCGCCCTCCGCGAGACCGATGTCACAGACGAGTCCCGTGCCCGCGCTCAGGACGCGGGGCTTGAGCCCGGCCTGCTCCAGCCGCTCCTTGATCGCGGCGGTCGTACGGAACTCCTGGTTGCCCAGCTCCGGGTGCATGTGCAAGTCGCGCCGGAAGGCGACGAGTTCGGCGTGCAGGGACTCGCTCAGCACGCCGGGGAGCACATCCCCCGGGAGGCCGGCCTCGGACTCTACGGACATCAATTGCTTCACCCTCTGAAGGGTAGGACGCCCGGCTGGTCGACTACCCCTCGATCAACAAAAGTTCAGCCCGTTAGGGGAATAAAATCTGACCGGCGGACGCATGGCGGTGAACTCTGATGGGTAAGACCTCTGTTTCCTCTTCCACGGATACCACGGTTCACGGCAGTCACGCGCGCGATGTCCACGAACCGGACCACGCCGCGGTGCCCTCCCGGTAGGGTCCGCCGACGTGAGCGACTCGACCGCGGACTTCCTCCGGACGACCCGTACCGCCTACGACACGATCGCCGGGGACTACGGCGCCCGCTTCCCTCCCGGCGACCTCCACCCGCTGGACCGCACCCTGATCAGGACCTTCGCCGAGCTGGTCACGGCGAACGGCCCCGCCCCCGTCGCCGACCTGGGCAGCGGGCCCGGGCACGTCACCGCGCTGCTGCACGAGCAGGGGGTGCCGGTGTTCGGGGTGGACCTCTCCCCCGCGATGGTGACGCTGGCCCGCCAGGCGTACCCGGCCCTGCGTTTCCACGTCGGTTCGATGACCGCGCTGGACCTGCCCGACGCCACCCTGGGCGGCGTCCTCGCCCTGTACTCGACCATCCACCTGCCGGACGAGGAGCTGTCGACGGCCTGCGCCGAGTTCCGCCGCACCCTGGCCCCCGGCGGGCACGCCCTGCTCGGCTTCCAGTCCGGCCCCGAGCCCGGCCGGCTGCACCTGACCGAGCGGTTCGGCCACGCCATCGACCTCGACTACTACTGGCGCACGCCGGAGCAGATCGCCGGGGCGCTGACGGGCGCCGGCCTGGACCTGGTGGCGACGGTGCTGCGGGAGCCGACCGCGGAGGAGACACGACCACGGGGGTTCGTGCTGGCCCGCCGGGGGTGAGGCGGGGCGGGGGTACGGCGGGGCGGGCCTAGAAGTGCTCGACCTCCTGGCCGTCGGGGACCTGGTAGCAGCCGGAGACCACCGTCAGGCTCAGCTTGGGCGGGTTCCTCTTCTTCATCCGGGTGATGTGGACGCCGGCCTTCTGCTCGTCGTTGTCGGCGATCAGGACGACGTTCCTGTTCACGCTGGTGTCCGGGCCGTACTGGACGATCTTCCAGCCGTGCCGCGGCAGCGCCGCCTTGAGGTTCTCCATCGCGGCGTCGAGATCGGCCGGTGACGTGGGGTAGAAGCTCCACGGGTGGAAGATCCGGAAGTACGTGTCCCTGTCCTTGCCCGGGCACTGCTGCACACCCGGGCGACCGTCGGACGCCTTCCCCTTGACCTTGATCAGGTCGTAGATGCCGCTGGACACCGCCTCCATCGCGTCCGACGCGTCCCGCGAGGTGCTGATGCCGGCGGAGCGGATACCGCCGGAAGTGTCGCCAGAGCTGGTGGCAGGACTGCTCCCGGAGCCGCCGGCAGCGCTGTCGTCGGTCATACCGCATCCCGTCAGGGTGGTGAGTACCAGGGCTACGGCGAGCACGAGTGCCCGCTCGGTCATCTTCTCCAGCGGTCCTCCGCCCTCTCGTGCAGGTCCCGTGCACGCGGTGAAGGAGCCTACCGAGACGTGACGACCGGGCGCCTGAGTACGCGTACTCAGGCGCCCGGTGCCGGCGGCTACGCCGGGCTCACCGCCGCCAGGCGGTGCACGTCGCGGGCCGTGCCGGTCACGCCGGAGAGGAAGCCCTGGGCGCGGGGGGACGCGCTGTCGGTGAGCCAGGTCGGGTCGATGTCGCAGACCGCCACGCGCACGCCCGTGCCGGCCAGGGCCAGCGGCAGGGTGTGGACGACGGTGGAGGGGAAGCTGAGGATCGTGCGGCCGATCGGGCCCCGGCGGGCGATCAGCTCCAGCGGCAGGTCCGGACGGACTATCTCCAGGCCCGTCTCGGCGGCCAGGCGGTGGAGTTTCTCGGCGCTCTCGCGGCGGTGGGCGAAGTAGCGGGTGGCGCCGTGGGCCTTGGCCAGGTTCCGGACGGCCTCCACATAGCGGTCGCCGTCCACGACCCCCGTCTCCACCAGGGAGGTGCCGACCAGGTCGGCGCTCTGGGTGATGCGCGGCGGGCCGAAGCGGGCTCGGGTGAAGGCGAAGTCGTTGGCGGTGACGGTCACGCCGTCCGGGACGTCGGTCACCGGCATGGAGGAGAAGACCTCGACGCGCCGGCGGTCGCTCGGGGTGAGGCGGCGCCGGGCGGAGGAGGAGACCGGCGCGAAGAGCAGGTCGCGGGCGCCGGGCCGGCCGCCCTTGCGGTGCCAGCGGACCAGGCGCTCACCGCGGGCCAGCTGGGCGACGAACTCCATCGTCGCCGTGCCGTCGTCCACGACCACGAGGTCGCGGGCGCGGGTGATGGTCAGCAGCAGTTGCACGTAGCGGGAGAACGGGTCCCCCATGACGATCCGGTCGGCCCGGCGCAGGGAGCCGGCCAGGCCGCCGATGGTGTGGAAGGGCGCGGTCGTACCGCCCCGCGCCTCCTCCCAGCGCACCCGGTACCCCTCGTCGCGGGCCAGGTCCGCCATGCGGCGCAGCTGGCCCCGGGTCATGGGGTCGGTCGGGGACAGCACGACGACGGTGAGCTCCGCGCCACCCGCCAGGGCCCCGGCGCCACCCGCCACCGCCCCGGCCGCCACCGCCCCGGCCGGCAGCCGCCGCCCCTGCGCGGGCACGGCGGGCGCCGGGCCGGCAGGGGCGGGACCGACGTCGGCGTGGCCGGCGTGCGCGGGAGCGACGTGCGCCGGCCCGGGCTGCGTGGGCAGGGCCGGCGTCGGCACGGAGGCGTCGGCCGGCCCCGCACCGCCAGGGCCGAGCGGCACACCGGAGCCCGCCCGGCCGGAGCCGAAGGGCACACCCGAATCCCCGCCGGAAGGGCCGGTGTCGTGCAGGCCGTGCAGGTGGGCCCACTCCAGTACGTTCAGCAGCTGTACCGGGCTCTCCACGAAGGCGAGCGTGCGGGCGGGGTGGCCGGCCTGGCCGGCGCGGGGGCTCATCGGCGTACGACCGTCCCGTCGTCAGTGACCTGGATTCACACCGAGACCGGCTCGCCCGCCGCCGCGGCGATCTCCGCCTCGGCGACGACGCCGGTGACGCGGCGCAGCTTCTTCATCGGGCCCAGCTCGGAGTCGTAGACCTTCTTGACGCCGTCGCCGAGGGAGGCCTCGATGGTGCGGATGTCACGGACGAGGCGGGTGAGGCCCTGCGGCTCGACCGAGGCGGCCTGGTCGGAGCCCCACATCGCACGGTCCAGGGTGATGTGGCGCTCGACGAAGGTGGCGCCCAGCGCGACCGCCGCCAGCGTGGTCTGCAGGCCCGTCTCGTGGCCGGAGTAGCCGATCGGGACGTTCGGGTACTCCTTCTCCAGCGTGTTGATCACGCGGAGGTTCAGCTCCTCGGCCTTGGCCGGGTAGGTGGAGGTAGCGTGGCAGAGGAGGATGTTGTCCGAGCCCAGGACCTCCACCGCGTGGCGGATCTGGCGCGGGGTGGACATGCCCGTCGAGAGGATGACGGAGCGGCCCGTGGCGCGCAGGGCGCGCAGCAGCTCGTCGTCCGTCAGGGAGGCGGAGGCCACCTTGTGGGCGGGGACGTCGAACTTCTCCAGGAAGGCGACGGCCTCGGTGTCCCACGGGGAGGCGAACCAGTCGATCCCCTTCTCCTTGCAGTACTCGTCGATCTGGCGGTACTCGTCCTCGCCGAACTCCACCCGGTGGCGGTAGTCGATGTAGGTCATCCGGCCCCAGGGGGTGTCGCGCTCGATGTCCCACTGGTCGCGCGGGGTGCAGATCTCGGGGGTGCGCTTCTGGAACTTGACGGCGTCGCAGCCGGCCTCGGCGGCGACGTCGATCAGCTTGAAGGCGTTCTCCAGCTCACCGTTGTGGTTGATGCCGATCTCGCCGCAGATGTAGACGGGCCTGCCGGGGCCGACCTCGCGCGAACCGAAGGTGCGCAGACGGGAGTTGGTGCTCATCAGGGGATGTCCTTACTTGGGGAGGGAATCGAGAGAGGGGCCGAGGATCCAGCTGGCGATCTCCCGGATCGCGCCGTCACCGCCGGGGACGGTGGTGACCGCGCGTGCGGCGCCGCGAACGACGTCGTGGGCGCTCGCGACCGCCACGGGCCAGCCCACGAGGGCGAAGCACGGCAGGTCGTTGACGTCGTTGCCGACGTAGAGCACGCGCTCCGGCGCGATGCCCTGCTCCTCGCACCACTGCTTCAGCGCGAGGTCCTTGCGGTCGATGCCGTGCAGCACGGGGAGCCGCAGCTTGCGTGCGCGGGCGGCGACGACCGGGTTCTGTTCCGTGGACAGGATCAGCAGCTTCAGGCCGCTCCTGCGGAGGGCCGCGATGCCGAGGCCGTCGCCGCGGTGCACGGCGACGAACTCCCGTCCGTCGGAGTCGATCAGCACCCGGTCGTCGGTCTGGGTGCCGTCGAAGTCGAGTACGACCGCGTCCACGTCGTCTGCGGTCGGCAGCGAACCGGGACGGTCCGCGTCGAAGAGGGGCGCGAGGGCGCGGGCGCGGGCCAGGTCGTGCGGGTCGTCGATCTCCAGCACCCGGGCCGGGTCGGTGCGGACCAGCTCGGTGTGGCCGAAGAAGCGGTGGCGGTGCTCGCGGAAGCCGGCGGCGTCCATCGCGTAGGCGGCGCCGGTCTCCAGGAAGTCCTGGGGGCGGTCCTGGCGGCGCGGGCGGTAGGACTTGTCGTGGTTGACGCCACGGCCGCCCTCGGTGGGCTCGTCGGCCTCGCGCCAGACGAAGCCGTGGAAGGGGGCCACGGTGACGGCGGTGTCGGCGCCGTTCTCGGCGACCGCGGCGGCGACACCGTCGATGTCCTCGCGGACGAGGAACGGGCTGGTGCACTGCACGAGCAGGACCACGTCGACGGGGGAGCCGTGCAGCGTCTCGTGGGTGTCCATGGCGTGCAGGACGGCGGCCTCGGAGGTGGCGGTGTCCCCGGCGATGGCGGCGGGCCGCAGGACGACCTCGGCGCCGGCCTCGCGGGCGGCGGCGGCGATGGCCTGGTCGTCGGTGGAGACGACGACGTCGGTCACGAGCCGGCTCGCCCGGCACTCGCGCACCGCGCGGGCCACCAGCGGGACGCCGCCCACCGGGGCGAGGTTCTTCGCGGGCACGCCCTTGGAGCCGCCGCGCGCGGGGATCACCGCGAGCACCCGGCGGATCGAAGCGCCGTGGCCCGCTGCCGGGTTGGACATGGGGTCTACTCCTTGGGGTGAGGTCACAGCTCGCCCATCCGCCGGATCACGGGGGCGACCCGCTGGACGCCGTGCCGGTAGGCGCCGCGCGCGGCCCGGCGCACGATCTGCCGGACGGGGCCGGGCGCCTTGTCGGCGGCGGGGGCACCGGGCAGCGGTACGCCGTCGGGGCCGAGGTGGTGGCGGGCGAGGATGCCGGGCAGGTAGCCGGGCGCGGTCTCGGGGGTGTAGTAGGGCGCGAGGGGCGGCAGCCCGCCCGGCCGGTCGAGCAGCCGGGCGATGCGCTCGCGGGCGCTGTCGAACGCCGTGCCGTAGGTGCCGTCGGCGGCGACGCCCTGCCGGGCCACCCACTCCTCGTCCGGCACCGGCCGGTGCCCGGCGTCGAGCTGGTCCCAGGAGGCGAGGCAGCCGGAACCGGTGAAGTGGTGGTTGCCGAGCACCTCGCGGACCCCGAGGTCGGTGAGGACCGCGGTCGGGATGCGGCGGTGCAGGGCCTCCAGGGCGGCCGTGGAGCTGACCGTGACCAGCAGGTCGGTGCGGTCCAGCACCTCGCCCATGTGGCCGTACACCAGCCGGAAGTTGGCCGGCAGGTCCTGGCCCTGGGCCAGCTTCTGGTACGGCAGCTCCTCGATGTGGGTGGTGTGCTCGCCGGGCTTGGAGCGCAGCTTGAGCAGCACCTCCCGCTCGGGGTGCTTCCGGGCGTGCTCGACGAGGCGGTTCAGCAGGTAGGTGCGGTCCCGGCGGTTGTCCGGGACGGACGGCTGGGCCGCGAACACCACGGTGCAGGGGCCGCGTCCTCGCGTCGCGGACGGCTCGTGTCCGCCGGTGTACGGCTCGCCGCCGAGGAAGGGCAGCGCGACCTCGGTGACCGAGGAGGCGTCGGCGCCCACACCCTCGTACACGGCCCGGAACCGGTCGGCGTCGTGGCGGGAGTTGGCGAGGACCAGGTCGGCGCCGTGCCGCAGCAGCAGCCCGTCGGTGAGCTTCTCGTAGACGACGCCGACATAGCCGGTGACGACCACGGGGCGCTTGCCGGAGCCCCAGGCGGCGCGCAGTCCGTGCAGCATCGCCTGCACTCCGCCGCCGACCAGCGCGAGCACGAGGACGTCGTACCGGTCGTCGGGGTCCTCGCTCATCGCGCGCAGGAACTCGACGCCGGTGACCTCGCGCAGGGAGTCGGCCTGGACGCCGACTTCCTTCAGCTGGCGGGCGGTGGGGGTGGCGCGTCCCCGCAGGAGGTAGCCGTCGAGCCGGACCTCGGCAGCCGCGGGAGTGAGGCGCTGCGCGGTGAGCGCTCCCCACTTCCACCGGGTGTCGGAGTCCGCGAGGACGGCGACCCGCAGAGACTTCTTCGCACTTGCTGGCACGCCGAAGACGCTAGGAAGCGATTCCGAGGTTCCGCCCAACCCGAATGCAACAAACGGTTAACAGCACATCGCCGAATGGGGAATCGGGACGCGATCGGCGCGCGGAACAGCCTGGTTCACAGCTTCGCCATGTGCCGTTCACCCTGCATCAAGCGGGCGGTCAAGACGAATGACGGGCCGCGCCCTAACGTCCCTGACGTGGTCAAGCTCTCCGTCATCGTGCCGTTCTACAACGTGCAGCAATACGCGCCGGACACCCTCAGGAGTCTGCAGTCGAATGCGCGTGAGGACTTCGAATTCATTCTCGTCGACGACTGCTCCCGCGACGGGACACCAGAGATTCTCGCGCGTGCGGAGCGCGAGCTGCCGGGCGCGGTCGTGGTCCGGCACGAGCAGAACGGAGGACTGGCGACCGCGCGCAACACCGGGATCGACCGGGCGCGCGGCCAGTATGTGACCTTCCTGGACGGTGACGACTGGCTCGCCCCCGGCTACTACCCGCGGCTGCTCGCCGCCATCGAGGAGCTGGGCTGCGACTTCCTGCGCACCGACCATGTGCAGTGCACCGCCCGGGCGCGCAGCGTGCACCGGGTGCCGGTGGGCCGGCGGAACACGGTGCTCAGCCCCCGGGAGGCGATACTGCCCGCCGACCGGTCCACCTCGGTGGACTACGCGTACGCGTGGGCGGGCATCTATCACCGCCGGCTGCTGGACAAGGGGTTGCTGCGCTTCACCGACGGGCTGCGCACGGCCGAGGACCGGCCGTGGATCTGGAAACTGCACCGGGAGGCGGAGTCCTTCGCCGTGGTGAACCTGCTCGGTGTGTTCTACCGGCGCGGGGTCGCCTCGTCGCTCACCCAGATCGGCGATGTGCGGCAGCTGGACTTCATCCGGGCGTTCGACCAGGTCATCGCGGAGACGGCGGCGGACCGGGAGGCCGACGTCCTGCTGCCCAAGGCCGTTCGCACCTATTGCGCGATCATCTCCCACCACCTGGGATCCATCGAGAGGTTCGAGCCGGCGGTGGCGAAGAAGCTGAAGTCCCTGAGTGCGGCCGCCCTGCGGCGCATGCCGCAGGACGTGCTGGACCAGGCGCTGGACTCCATGGACCTCCAGCGCTCCACCCGGCTGCGCCGGCTGCGCCGCCGCCCCGCCCCCACGGGAGCCGCCGCGTGACCACCCAGATCTTCCAGGCGTCGACGCTGTACGGCACGGCCACGCTCGCCGCCGCCCTGGACTCCGGCTGCTTCCGCCCGGCCGACCGGCGGATCCTGCTGGTCTGCAACAACGCGGCCACGCCCGAGACCTCGCCGGCGCTGAACGACATGCCGGGCTTCGAGCGGCTGCGGGACCGGTTCGACGACGTGGTGTCGTACAACGACGCGATCTTCCCGTTCCACCCGGGCGGCTGGTCACCCCGCGGCGACGACCTGCCGCTGTGGGAACGGTACGTGCGCCACGAGTGGCGGCTCGGCACCGACGACGTCGAGCTGGCCGTCGAGTCGATACAGGTCAACCCGTCACTGGCGCTCGCGCGGATCTTCACGGGCGCCCCGGTCACCGTCTACGCCGACGGCCTGATGAGTTACGGCCCCACCCGCAACAAGATCGACCCGCTGGTCGGCACCCGCGTGGACCGGGTCCTCCACCTGGACCTGGTGCCGGGTCTGAAGCCGCTGCTGCTCACCGAGTTCGACGTGCCCGGCGAGGTGTTGCCGACGGCCGCCTTCACCAAGGTCCTCGCCGAGCTGACGTCACTCGGCGATGCGCTGCCGGAGGTCCAGGAGCCCGCGCTGCTGCTCGGCCAGTACCTGTCCGCGCTGGACATCCTCACCGCCGAGCAGGAGGAGGACCTGCACGTGCGGATGCTTACGGGAGCGGCCGCGCTCGGCCACACCGCGGTGGTGTTCAAGCCGCACCCGTCGGCCCCGGCCCGCTTCACCCGTTCCCTGGAGCAGGAGGCGGAGCGGCTGAAGGTGGAGCTGACCGTGCTGGACACTCCGGTCCTCGCGGAGGTGCTGTACCAGCGGATGCGTCCCGCGCTGGTCGTCGGCTGCTTCTCCACCGCCCTGCTCACCGCGTCCGCGCTGTACGGCCTCCCGGTCGCCCGGGTCGGCACCGAGCTGCTGCTGGAACGGCTGACGCCGTACGAGAACAGCAACCGCGTGCCGGTCACGATCGTGGACGCGCTGCTGCCCGAGCTGACCGACCGTGCCGCCGTCACCGGGCAGCGGCAGGGCACGGACGTGGAGGCGCTGGGCGCACTGGTGCGCGCGGTGGGCTTCGCGATGCAGCCGAAGATCCTGCCGGGGCTCCGCGCGGAGACCGAGGGCTGGCTGGCGAAGAACCTGAACGAGCGGACCGCGCGCTACTTCAAGCGCAAGCGGCTGACCTCGCTGGCCCTGCCGGGCGGGGTGCCGTCCCAGCTGTCGTTCCTCCCGCGCAACGCGACGGTCCGCCGGGTGGCGCGCAAGGCCCGCGGTCTGGGCAAGGCCGTACGGCGCTGAGCGGACCCCGCGGCGGGGCGGGCCCGGTGCGGGCCCGCCCCGCCGGAGGCCGGCGAAGCGTTACGCGCTGGCCAGCGTCAGCTTCACGGCGAAGCCCAGGAACAGCACCCCGGCCGCCGAGGTGGCCGTCGCGGACAGCCGCTTGCGGCGGCGGAACGCCGCGGAGAGCCGCGTGCCGCTGAATATCAGGGCGCTCAGGTACAGGAAGCTGGCCAGCTGGGCGAAGGCGCCGAGGACGACGAAGGACAGGGCCGGGTAGGCGTATCCCGGGTCGACGAACTGCACGAAGAAGGCGACGAAGAAGAGGATCGCCTTGGGGTTGAAGAGGCTGACGACGAGGGCGCGGCGGAAGGGCCGCTCGTCGGCGCCCTGGTCGGGCGCGGCCGCCTCGACGGCCCGCTCCCGCCGGGTCCGCCACATCCGCCGGGCGGCCCGCAGCATGCCGATCGCCAGCCAGCTCAGATATCCGGCGCCGGCGTACTTCACGATCCCGAACAGCAGCGCGTTGCCCTGGAGCAGCGAGGCGACCCCCGCGGCGGACAGCGTCATCAGCACGGTGTCCCCGCACCACACACCGGCGGCGGCCGTGTAACCGGCCCGCACACCGCGGCGAGCGGCCACGGACAGGACGTACAGGGAGTTGGGGCCGGGCAGCAGCACGATCAGGATCAGGCCCGCGAGGTACGTGGGGAGGTCGATGACGCCGAACATGGAGGGAGTGTCGCACGCGGGTACGACAGCCGTCCCTCCCCGTCCGGGAGGAGGACCGACGGCTCAGAACGTGTCACTCGGTACGTGGCTCCCCCACACCTCGCGGAGCGCGCCGCAGACCTCCCCCACCGTCGCCCGCGCCCGCAGCGCCTCCTTCATCGGGTACAGGGCGTTGTCCTCGCCCTCCGCCGCCTTCCGCAGCGCGTCCAGTGCCGCGGTCACCGCGGCCCCGTCGCGTTCGGCCCGCAGCCGGGCCAGGCGCTCGGCCTGGCGCGCCTCGATCGCCGGGTCCACCCGCAGCGGCTCGTACGGTTCCTCCTCGTCCAGCCGGAAGCGGTTGACCCCGACCACCACCCGGTCACCGGAGTCGGTCTCCTGCGCGATGCGGTACGCGTTCCGCTCGATCTCGGCCTTCTGGAAGCCCCGCTCGATCGCGGCGACCGCCCCGCCCAGGTCCTCCACCCTGCGCATCAGGCCGACGGCCGCCTCCTCCACGTCGTCCGTCATCCGCTCGACCGCGTAGGAACCGGCGAACGGGTCCACCGTCGCCGGGACGTCCGTCTCGTGCGCCAGCACCTGCTGCGTCCGCAGGGCCAGCCGCGCGCTCTTGTCCGTCGGCAGCGCGATGGCCTCGTCGAAGGAGTTGGTGTGCAGGGACTGCGTGCCGCCGAGGACCGCCGCCAGGGCCTGGACGGCGACCCGGACCAGGTTCACCTCCGGCTGCTGGGCCGTCAGCTGCACGCCGGCCGTCTGGGTGTGGAAGCGCAGCATCAGCGACTTCGGGTTCCGCGCGCCGAACTCCTCCCGCATCACCCGCGCCCAGATCCTGCGCGCCGCGCGGAACTTGGCGACCTCCTCCAGCAGCGTCGTACGGGCCACGAAGAAGAACGACAGGCGCGGGGCGAAGTCGTCCACGTCCATGCCGGCCGCCACCGCCGTACGGACGTACTCGATGCCGTCGGCGAGGGTGAACGCGATCTCCTGCACCGGGGACGCGCCCGCCTCGGCCATGTGGTAGCCGGAGATCGAGATCGTGTTCCACTTCGGGATCTCGGCGGTGCAGTACCGGAAGATGTCCGCGGTCAGCCGCAGGGACGGCTTCGGCGGGAAGATGTACGTGCCCCGGGCGATGTACTCCTTGAGCACGTCGTTCTGGACCGTGCCCGTCAGCCGGTCGGCGGCCACCCCCTGTTCCTCCGCCACCAGCTGGTACAGCAGCAGGAGCAGCGCGGCGGGCGCGTTGATCGTCATGGACGTCGAGACCTGGTCCAGCGGGATGCCGTCGAACAGCACCCGCATGTCGTCGATCGAGTCGATCGCCACGCCCACCTTGCCGACCTCGCCGTGCGCGAGGGGCGCGTCGGAGTCGTGGCCCATCTGGGTGGGCAGGTCGAAGGCGACGGACAGGCCGGTGGTGCCGTGGGCGATGAGCTGCCGGTAGCGGGCGTTGGACTCCGCGGCCGTGCCGAAGCCCGCGTACTGGCGCATGGTCCAGGGCCGGCCGGTGTACATGGTCGGGTAGACCCCGCGGGTGAACGGGTACGCGCCCGGTTCGCCCAGTTTCCGGGCCGGGTCCCAGCCGGTCAGGTCGGCCGGCCCGTAGACCGGCTCGATGGGCAGGCCCGACTCCGACTGACGTGCCGACTGCTGTGCCATCGCTGCCTCCGCGCGGTGAACGGGTACTCCTCACCATGCCCCGTAGTTCGGCGGCGGTCACGCGGGGAAGCATCCCGGGCATGAGGATCCCGGGGAGCTCTGCCGCTCTGCTCGCCTCGGCCGCCGCGCTCGCCGCGCTCTGCGGGTGCACCGTGCAGCCGGCGGGCGCCGATGGGAAACAAGGTCTGCCGGTCCACGTGGAACCGCCGGGCGGTCCGGGTTCCGGCGCCGCCCGGAGCAGTCCGGGGTCCGGCAGCATTTGGAGCAGTCCGGTGCCCGGCGCCGCCCGGACGGCACCGGCCGCCCCGCCGGCGGCCACACCCACGGCCCCGCCCCGCGTCGCCTCCTCCCTGCCCGCGCCGCGGGTGCTGTGGTCACGCGGGGACTCCGGGCCGGCCGTGCGGGAACTCCAGGCGCGGCTGCGCCAGGTGGCCTGGCTGGCCGTGGGGCCGACCGGGTCGTACGACGGCCCGACCGAGCAGGCCGTCAAGGGCTTCCAGGGCAAGCGCGGCCTGCCCCGGACGGGTGCGACGGACGCCGTCACCTGGCACCGGCTGGTGGCGATGACCCGTCCGCCGGCCAGGGGGGAGCTGTATCCGAGGGCCGGTCAGCCGGCCGCCGCGGTCGATCCGCGCTGTCTGACCGGGCGGGTGCTGTGCATCAGCAAGACCAGCCGGACCCTGCGCTGGATGGTCGGCGGACGGACCCTGTCCACGATGGCGGTGCGGTTCGGCGCGCAGTACACCCCGACCCGCGAAGGGGTGTTCACCGTCTACTGGAAGTCACGCCACCATGTGTCGACCCTCTACCACTCGCCGATGCCGTACGCGATGTTCTTCAGCGGCGGCCAGGCGGTCCACTACTCGTACGACTTCGCGGCGCGCGGCTACGTGGGCGGTTCCCACGGATGCGTCAACGTCCGGGACGAGACGGCGATCGCCCGGCTCTTCGCGCAGGTGAGGATCGGCGACAAGGTCGTCGTGTCCCGCTGAGACGTCCTGCGGGGGCTGTCGGAAGCCGAGGGCCGTGCGTTGCGGGGCGCGGGCGGGACCGGGGGAACGTGTCCCGCCCGCGCCAGGTGCACGAGCCGCGGGTACGGGGGGAACCCCGGCTCCGTGCGACGGCCGATGACCAGTCGGCTCACTCATTACTGCGTCCCGGGCTCCAGAAACGTCACACCTCGCGCCGAAAAAGTTTCGGTGACCGCGAAACCGCAGGTCAGAGAGGGTGGCGTGGCTCAGAGGGCGGTGTACGTCGGAGCCGGTGACGGAGAGGTGGAGCCGGTGACGGGCGTGCCGCGGTGCGCGGGGGCGAAGGCCGAGGGAGCGGGGACGGCGCCATCCTGGTGTCGGCCGCCGTTGCCGTTGTTCTTGTCCCCGCCGTTGCCGTTGCCGCCGCCGTTGCCGTTGCCGTTGCCGTTGGCCTGGCCGTTTCCGCCGCCGTTTCCGTTTCCGTTGCCGTTCCCCTTGCCGTTGCCGTTGCCGTTGCCGTTGCCGTTGCCGTTGCCCTGGCTACCGCCCGGGTCGGCGGGGCCGTCGTCGCCCGTCCCCTTGCCGTTCCCGTTCCCCTTGCCGTGCCCGTTCCCGTTGCCGTGCCCGTTCCCCTCGCCCTCGCCCTTGCCGTTGTCCGAGCCCTGGCCGGTGGTGTTCTCGCCGCTGCCGCCACTGTTCGCGCCGCCCGTGCCGCCGGAGGCGGAGTCCCCGGCGCCCAGCAGCACCTTGCAGTACGCGGTCACGCGGCCGGGGCCGCCCGCCGCCTGCTCCAGCGCGCGCCGGCGGCCGGCGTTCAGGTCCTTGCCGTCCCGCAGCGCACGACAGGCCGCGGTGGCGCCGGACCACCCGGTGCCGGACGTGGCGGAGGGCGCCCCGGTGCCGTCGCCGGACCCCGCGGCCTCGTCATCGGTGCCGCCCCGGTGCCCCCGCGTACCGCCGTCCGGTGCGCCCGTGCCCGTCCCGCCGCCCGGAACGGACGGCGAGGTGAGCGGCTGCCCGGTGGTCGTGTCGGGAGAGACGGAGGTGGCGGGGCCGGGGGGATCGTCGCCGAACGGCGTGGGCAGCACCCCGCTGCCGGCGGCCACGGCGACCCCGCCGAGCGTGCCCGCCGCCACCACCGCGGCCAGGGCCAGGCGTACCGGGCGGTCCCAGCGGGGACGCCGGGTGCGGATTCCGGTACGGGCCGGGGCGCCGATGCGGACCAGGCCGGCGTCGGCGCCGCGTGCCGGGGTGCGGGGGGCGGCGGGGGCGTGCGCGGTCGCGGTGCCCTCCGCTTCGGCGGCCGCGCGGGCCTTGCGGAACGCGGCCAGGGCAGCCTGTTCGCCGGGGAGTTCACCGGGGGCGGGGGTCGTCTGCGCGGACAGCGCGCCGAGCGCCTGGGAGAGACGTTCGGCCTGGTCACGGGCGGAGGGGTCGACGGCTTCCAGTGACTCACCGCGCAACAGGCGTTCCGCCGTCTCACGGTTCAGCCACTTGTACTGCTCGTCGGCCATCACATGTCCTTCTGCGTCCGCGCACGCGTATGCGTCACAGTTGCGGACGTCACCGCGCCCCGGCGCGGTTCTCTTTGCGGCGGGAGCGCGTCCAGTGCGCCCGCCGATTCCGGATTGTCGCCGATCAGCTCCGCGAGACGCTTCAGACCGCGGTGCGCGGCGGTGCGGACGGCGCCCGCGCGTTTGCCGAGGGTCTCGGCGGCGGTCTTGGCGTCCAGGCCCACGACCACGCGCAGGACGACCGCCTCGGCCTGGTCCTGCGGGAGCCGGGCGATCAGGGAGAGGGTGCTGTCGGTGGCCAGGGCCTCGATGGCCTCGCCGGCCGTGTCGGACTCGGCGGCGCGGCCGGTCAGCTCGGTCTCGTCGCCGCCTATGGCGGGGCGCCGGCCCCGCATGCGTATGTGGTCCAAGGCGCGGTTGCGGGCGATCCGGGCGGCCCAGCCGCGGAAGCGGTCGGCGTCACCGCTGAAGCGGTCGAGGTCACGGGCGATCTGGAGCCAGGACTCGGACGCGACGTCCTCGGCGTCCAGGTCGCCGACCAGGGTGCGGACGTACCCGAGCAGGCGCGGATGCACCGCGCGGTACACCGTACGGAACGCGGTCTCGTCCCCGTCCTGTGCCGCACGTACCGCGGTGGTCAGCTCCGCGTCGTCCCCCAGCACCGTACTCCCTTTACGCCTGTCTTCGGTCGGCGCGAAAGGCACGTTACGGCGTGAAACCGCTGCCCGTCCATGTCTGTAGAAGATGCAACTAACTCGTGACCGGTTTCGGATGTGCGCAGCGTGAGGCCGGGACGGGGTCGCGATGTGGCCGTGCTGTGGCGAGGTGTGACAGAAACCGCACCCGCGGCGCTGAAAGGAGTACGGGCCGCACGCGGCCCGTCCACGCGACGGCCGGGGCCTCTCCTGTGGGGGGTGGCGGCCCCGGCCGTTGCCTTGGTCGCGTGTCACGGGCACCTCACGGCTTTCCGCCGGAGGAGTCGCCGCCGGCCGCTCTGCCGCCGGCCGGCTTCCCGGCCGACGAGCTCCCCGCGGCCGCGTTCCCCCGGCCTCCGCCCTTGCTCTTCCCCTTGCCGGTGTCCTTGGCGGTGTTGCCGCTGTTGCCCCCGCTGCCTTTGCTGCCGTTGTTGCCGGAAGTCCCCGCGTGGCCGGGGTGCTCGCCCTGCCCGGCCTCCCTGCGGGCGGCGCAGTAGGCGGCGACCTTCTCCGGTCCCCCCGCCGCCGTGACGAGCCGCTGCCAGGCCGCCGCCTCCAGGGCGCCGCCGCGTTCCCCGGCCCGCGTGTAGGCACGGCAGTGGGAGAGGGCGTCCCGGGCGGTGGCCGGCCGGCCGGGGCGGTCCGTGGACGCGGTGGCCGAGGGCCCGGCCTCCGTGGCGCCGGCCGAGGCGGGCGGGGTGCTCGCCACCGGCCGCGCGGACCGCGGCGACCGGCTCCGGTCGTCGTGGTGCGTGCCGGACCCGGCCGAGCCGATGGCCGCGACGGCGACTCCGCCCAGCGTGAGGCTCGTCAGCGCGAGCGAGAGGGTGATCCGCAGCGAGCGGCGGGCGGCTGCCGGCCGGCCGGGCCGCCAGTCGTCCCGGGCGCGGGTCCGCGCGTCGTGCGCTCCCGCGTCGCGCGCGGCGCGGAACGCGGCGACGGCGCCGCGCTCGGCCTCGGCGTCGACGCGGCCGGCGCGCAGCGCGGCGGCGAACCGTGTCTCCAGCCCGGAGGCACCGCCCGGGTCCGGCGTGGCGAGGGCACCGCCGGGGTACGCACGCCGACGACCGGCCGGCCCGCCGCCGCTGTGCCGTTCACCCATGCCCGTTCCCGCCCTCACCCGGTCCACCCGGAACTCCGTACGCCGATCCGCCCCGCCCGCGCGCGGGGCCCCAGGCGCCCGCACCCGCCGGTCACCACGGCCCCGCGCCCGCCCGTGCCGGCCGGCCGTCACCGCCCCGCACCCGCGACGACGGGCTCCCGAAGCCGTTCGTCCCACCCCTGCATACGTGCCGCGCCCGCCGGTGCGTTCACCCCGGCTCACCCCGCGGCGGCGGATCCGTGTCCGGTGCGCCGTCCGCGCCCAGCTGGCGGGCCAGGCGGCGCAGGCCCCGGTACGCGGCCGTGCGGACGGCGCCGGGGCGTTTGCCGAGGACCCGGGCCGCGGCCGGGCCGTCGAGGCCGACGACCACCCGCAGCAGCACCGCCTCGGCCTGGTCCCGGGGCAGCGCGCGGACCAGGTCCAGCGCGCGTGCGGTGGAGAGCGACTCCAGGGCCTGGTCGTGGGTGCTGTGCCGGCCGGGCAGCTCCAGGGCGTCCTGCTCCAGCCGCGCCGCCCGGGGCCGTACGCGCTGCCGGCGCAGGTGGTCCAGCGCGCGGTGCCGGGCGATGGTCGCGGTCCAGCCGCGAAAGCCCGCGCCGTCGCCCCGGAACCGGCCGAGGTCGCGTGCGATCTCCAGCCAGGCCTCGGAGGCGACGTCCTCGGCGTCCTCGCCGACCAGGCCCCGCAGGTAGCCCAGCAGGCCGGGCTGCACGATCCGGTAGGCCACGGCGAACGCGGTCTCGTCGCCGTCCTGGGCCCGCGCGACGGCCGCGCCCAGCTCCCCGTCCCGCGGCTGCGGGCGGCGGGGTTCCCCTCCCTGGCCCAAGACCGTCCTCGTTCGTGCCGAGTTCCTGGCCACTGCGTGGCGCTTGCCTCACGGTGCGACACGCTCCGGCCGTGTCCCCGCCCTCCACGATCATCAGCGTCGGCCCCGACGGAAGTGTCACAGCCGGGCCGGACCGGTCAGCCGGGGGCGGTCGCGTCCCGGCACAGCAGCCGCAGCGAGCCGTGGCCGCCGTAGCAGCGGCGGGCCTCGTCGATGGGGTCCCACAGCCGGCCGTCGGGGGTGCGCAGCCAGTGCTCGCCGCCGGTCGCCCACCACTCGGCGCCGGTCTGGCGGACGATCACCTCGCCGGCGTAGGCGCCGAAGCCGCGCAGCACGCTCTCGACGGCCGCGTACGGTGGCTCCTCCCGCCGTATCTCCTCGATCATCCGGTCCACCCGCCACAGGCTCTGTGCCGAGTAGTCGAGCCGTACCCGCGCGCCCTCGCGCATGGTCGCCACCGCGTCCGCCGCCCACCGCGCGGGCCTGGCCGCGGCACTCGGCCTGGTCCCGTGCGGTGCCGCCGGGGACGGGGCCGTCGCATGGGCTGTCACCTGAGTCGTCACTTGGGCTGTCACATAGGGAAGAGCGAGCGGGGGCGGGGTTCCGTCACTGTCGTTCGAAACGTTTCTCCCGACGTTCGGCCAACCACCGCAGCACCACCCCACATCCGCCGCACCAGGATCACAGGCTCCCCTCACGTCCCGGCCCCGCGGCGCCGCGCGCCCGGCGCGAGACCACCGCGCGCAGCACCCGGCGCCCCTCCACCGATATCTCCAGCGCCCGGCGCAGCCCCTGGGGGCCGTGCCCGGCGAGGAGTTCGAGCACGGCGGCCTGGCGGCGCAGTTCGGCGACGACGAGCGGCGGCAGGCCCGCCGGGTCGCCCGCGCGCCCGGCGTCGGGGCCGTCCGGGGCCGGGTCGCCGTCGGCTGCGGGATCGAGCAGCCGGTGGACGCGCAGCGCGGCGACCGAGCAGGCGTCGGCCCAGGGCCGTACCGCGCCGGGCGTGCGCTCGGCCGGGGCCGACTCCAGCATGTGCCGGGTGAGCCGCGCGGCCTCGTCGGCGGCGGGGTCGGCGGGGCCGAGCGCGGTGCGGGCCCGGGCCAGGCCGGCGGACCAGTCGGAGTCGTCGGCGAGGTGGGCCCACAGCGGGCGCAGCAGTTCGTCGTCGCCTCCGAGCGACGGCAGGCATCGATCCAAACAAGCCAATCCGCTGGTGGCCAGTCCGCGTTCGTCGGCCTGCGCGATGAGTTCCACCAGGCTCATGAATGCCTCTCTCGCCAGGGCGCCGACCGGTACGGAGCCCGCACTGCCCCTTACTGCGTGCGACGGCGCGGGAGTGTCACAGCGAAGACTTTCAGCCAAAGAGGGCAGCGGCGGGTGGTCAGCCGGAGACGGGGACCGGCAGCTCGCCCGAGAACACCTTGCGCTCCTGCATACGGGTCAGCCGGACGACCACCACGATGGCGAGGACGGCCGCCGCGATGTCGATCGCGTCGGAGAACAGCGTCACCCGGGCGGCGTCGCGCAGTTCGGCCGCCGTCTCGGCGTTCCGGGACGTGGTGTACGCGTACCGGCCCGCGAGGAGGCTGATGATCCACAGCGTCCACCAGGCGTTGACCGGCGTGTGCCCGGACCGCGTGCCCCAGGGGGCGCTGGCGTCCCAGCTGTCGGCGACGATCCGGCGCGGGAACCAGAGGTTCACGACCGGGCAGAACCAGCCGCCGATCGTCCAGCCGCGCTTCATCCGGTGCCGGGAGGCGTCGAACACCTCGGCGTTCACCCGGACCCGCCACAGCCAGCACAGGTAGACGACCGTCGTGGCGACCAGCGCGGCCGTCTGGGAGACGCCGGCCACCGCGTAGAGGGCGTCCGCGCGGTCGGCCCGGTCGACGACGCCGGTCCCGGCGGCGCCGTCGGCGATGTCGCCGGTGACGTCGAGTTCCAGGAGGTCCGCGAAGCAGGCGAACAGGTCGGTGGCGATGACCAGCCCGAGCAGTACGGCGGTGGCGCGGGCGAGCACGGCCGGTGAGCGCAGCCAGGCGCCGCCGGGCGGGGCGGTGTACGGCGACGCGGGCATGGGCGCGGGCATGGGTGAGGTCATGAAGGAGTTCCCCCGGGAAGACGAGATCCGAGACGGCACGGCTCTCCCCGAGCCGGCGCGTGCGTACGGCTGCCGACGCGCGTGCGATCACGCGAGCGGACACCGGAACATACGGCCGGACGCCGCCGTGCGTCCACTCGGTTCTCAGCCCAGCCGGTCCGCCAGACTCCTGAAGTCCGCCCAGGACAGCGCGGGTGTGCCCGGGTCCCAGAGCTTCTGCGCGGTGGCCCGCAGCGGCATCCGGATGCCGGCGGCGACCTGTGCCTCCGTCTGCGCGTGCGGGAAGTCGGACCAGACCGCGAAGGAGCCGCCGAGGATCTGCCCGTCGTAGCGCTCCGGCACGGCGGTCGTGCCGCGCAGCACGCGCGGGTTCCACTGCTCGTAGATCCGCTGTCCGGTCGGGTAGACGAAGGTCTGCGGCTGTCCGAGCACGTAGTAGAGGAACTCGTCGTTGTAGTTGAGCACCTTCCGTCCCGCGCTCAGGTACTCCACGGGTTGCCGGGCGCCGATCTCCTTGCCGGTCCAATAGGCGACCTGGATGTCCGGGCCGGGCCGCACGGAGGTGTTCCGGTAGAAGCCGTCGTTCCAGGCGCGGACGGTCCGGTCGTGGGCGCGGACGGTGGCGGCGCGATCGTCGAGCCAGCCGGTGGCGAGGTCAGCGACGGTCGCGCCGGCGCCGAAGGTTCGCCGCGCCGCGGCGGCCAGCTGCGGGTAGGAGGTCTGCGGGTCACGGACGGTCAGCGCCTGGTACTCGTCCCCGCCCAGGTGCCACCGGCCGCCGGTGAAGAGCCCGGCGTACTCGTCGAGCAGGTCGTCGACGATCCGCGCGGCGGCGTCCTTGGAGATGTCGACGGCGCCCCGCGTCGCCGCGCCGCTCGCGTTGCGCAGCTGGAGGTCCGGGTGGGCGGCGATGACGGCGCCCAGGTGCCCCGGCGAGTCGATCTCGGGGACGACGGTGATGTGCCGGCTGTCCGCCAGCGCGACGATCTTCCGGACCTGGGCCTTGGTCAGGTGGTCCTTGGAGACGATCTCGGGGTGGCTGTCGGACGCGATCCGGAAGGCCTGGTCGTCGGAGAAGTGCAGGCCCAGCTCGTTGAACTTCAGGTCGCCCAGCTCGCGTATCCGGTCCTCGATCCAGGTCTCGCCGTACGGCTTGCGCGCGATGTCCAGCATGAACCCGCGCACCGGCTTGGCGGGCTCGTCCCGTACGACGCCCTCGGGTGCCGTACCGCCGTCGTGGACCTCCTGCTTCAGGGTGCGGGTGCCGTAGAACACGCCGGCCTCGCCGGGCCCGCTGATGTCGACCCGCCCACCGCGGACGGTCATGGTGTACGACTCCTCGCCGCCGCCCCCGCCGCCGAGCGCCAGCCGCAGGTCGCCCGCCCGTACGTCGTCCCGCTCCCCCGCGTAGCGCAGCCCCAGCTCCCCGGCTATGAGCCGTCCCTCGTCGGCGAGCTCGGGGTCGCTCACCACCACCCGCCCGCCAGGCCCCGGTGTCCAGCCGGGTCCGGGCGCCGGGGCGTGGGAGCGCACCGCGGGTATCGTGCGCGGCGCCCGCGACAGCGGATAGGAGCGGCTCGGGCTGGGACTCGCCGACGGTGTGCCCGGATCGCCGGTGCCGGCCACCCGCCCGGACGACGACTGCCGCGCGCCCGCGTCCGGCCGTCCGCCGCCCCCGTCCGAGGCGGCCCACACGCCGACGCCCGTGCCGAGCGCGATGGTCCCGACGAACGCGGCGGCCACCACCGCCCGCTTCCGCATCACCTGCCGCGCCGGACCGCCCCGGCGCCTGTGCCTGTGCTGGATCACCCTGCCAACGTACGACCGATCGACCGCCCAGCTGTCATCCAAGCGTTCTGAAACTCTCCCGTCCGGGTGAATTTCAGGCATCCCTCGGACACAGCGTGACCACTCTCGATAACCTGAGGCCACACTTTTCACAGCATCCCCTGCCACACCACCCGTGACGCGAGGACCCACGCTGCCCGCCCACCGCCTGCCGTATCTCCCCACACCCCTCGACGCCTTCAACACCGCGCCCGCGGACGAGGCCCGCGCCCTCCTCCTGCACTGCCTGCACAGCCTGCGCTGGTCGCGCCGGATCGCCGACCACCGCCCCTACCCGGACCTGGACGCCCTGCTGGCCGCCGCGGACGAGGCGGCGTACGACCTCTCCCCCGGCGATCTGGCCGAGGCCCTGGCCGGCGAGTCCCTCCCCGAGCTTCCCGAGGACACCTACTCGGCGGCCCACATGGCCCTGGGCGCCGCGCACGCCGCGTACGAGGCCCGATTCGGACACGCGTTCGTCATCTACCCGGGCGACGTCGCGCCGGACGAGGTCATCGACCACATCCTCGAAGCGATCCGGTCACGATTGGCGAACGATCCCGAGGAAGAACGGGTGGTGGCGGCGGACGAGCTCCGCCGCCTCGCACGGGGCCGGCTGCTGGCCCTGCTCAGCGGCGCGGGGCGCTGTTCGATTTGTGGTTGCCGCCATATGGCCGCGACCAGCACAAACACCCCCGCACCCGGCAAATGACAGTCGAACCCGCCCCGCCGGCGGCCCCCGCTAGCCCAACCGCGTGCCACTTTGATCACACCGGTAGGCCCCCCGTAAGCAGCACGGCGGCACGTGGATACCATGCAGAGGGCCGGTGGACCGTACCCGGCCGGGCCCGACCGACAGTGAAGCCGGCGCGGCCCTAGTCCCCGCTCCCGGAGGGTTCTTCCGTGCCGGCTGGAACGCTGTACCGCGGCCGGGAAGGAATGTGGTCCTGGGTGGCTCACCGAGTCACCGGCGTCCTCATCTTCTTCTTCCTGTTCGTTCACGTGCTGGACACCGCTCTCGTGCGTGTCTCCCCCGAGGACTACGACAAGGTCGTAGCCACGTACAAGACGCCGATCGTCGCGCTGCTGGAGTACGGCCTCGTCGCCGCCATCCTCTTCCACGCGCTCAACGGTCTGCGCGTCATCGCCGTCGACTTCTGGTCGAAGGGCCCGCGCTACCAGAAGCAGATGTTCTGGACCGTGATGGGTGTCTGGATCGTCCTGATGGCCGGGGCGATCTACCCGGTCCTCGGCCACGCCGCCCGTGTTCTCTTTGGGAGCTGACGCCGATGTCCACCACTGAAACCACCGCGTCCGGAGTCGGCCCCGTCGAGGGCGCCCCCGTCTACACCGTCGACAACCCGGCCCCGCTGATCGAGGCGCCGCGCAAGCGGACCAAGAAGTCCCCGAAGTCGACCCGGGGCAACTTCGAGCTGGCGGCCTGGCTGTTCATGCGCCTGTCCGGCATCGTCCTGGTCGTCCTCGTCCTCGGCCACCTGCTGATCCAGCTCGTGCTGGACGGCGGCGTCTCCAAGATCGGCTTCGCCTTCGTGGCCGGCCGCTGGGCGTCCCCATTCTGGCAGGTCTGGGACCTGCTGATGCTGTGGCTCGCGATGCTGCACGGCGCCAACGGCCTGCGCACGATCATCAACGACTACGCGGAGCGCCCGAACAGCCGGCTGTGGCTGAAGGGCCTGCTCTACACCGCCACGGTGTTCACCATCCTGCTGGGCACGCTGGTGATCTTCACCTTCGACCCGAACATCCGCTAGGCACGGGGCTGCGAGAAACATGAAGATCCACAAGTACGACACCGTCATCGTCGGCGCCGGCGGCGCGGGCATGCGTGCCGCCATCGAGGCGACGAAGCGCAGCCGCACCGCGGTCCTGACCAAGCTCTACCCCACCCGCTCCCACACGGGCGCCGCGCAGGGCGGCATGGCCGCCGCGCTGGCCAACGTGGAGGAGGACAACTGGGAGTGGCACACCTTCGACACGGTCAAGGGCGGTGACTACCTGGTCGACCAGGACGCCGCCGAGATCCTGGCGAAGGAGGCCATCGACGCCGTCCTCGACCTGGAGAAGATGGGCCTGCCGTTCAACCGGACGCCGAACGGCACCATCGACCAGCGCCGCTTCGGCGGTCACAGCCGCAACCACGGCGAGGCCCCGGTCCGCCGGTCCTGCTACGCCGCGGACCGCACCGGCCACATGATCCTCCAGACGCTGTACCAGAACTGCGTCAAGGAGGGCGTGGAGTTCTTCAACGAGTTCTACGTCCTGGACCAGCTGATCACCGAGGTCGACGGCGTCAAGCGGTCGGCCGGCGTGGTGGCCTACGAACTCGCCACCGGTGAGATCCACGTCTTCCAGGCCAAGGCCGTCATCTACGCCTCCGGCGGCACCGGCAAGTTCTTCAAGGTGACGTCGAACGCCCACACGCTGACCGGTGACGGCCAGGCGGCGGTCTACCGGCGCGGCCTGCCGCTGGAGGACATGGAGTTCTTCCAGTTCCACCCGACCGGCATCTGGCGCATGGGCATCCTGCTCACCGAGGGCGCCCGCGGTGAGGGCGGCATCCTGCGCAACAAGGACGGCGAGCGCTTCATGGAGAAGTACGCTCCCGTCATGAAGGACCTGGCGTCCCGCGACGTCGTGTCCCGCTCCATCTACACGGAGATCCGCGAGGGCCGTGGCTGTGGTCCCGAGGGCGACCACGTCTACCTGGACCTGACCCACCTGCCGCCGGAGCAGCTGGACGCCAAGCTGCCGGACATCACCGAGTTCGCGCGGACCTACCTCGGCATCGAGCCGTACACGGACCCGATCCCGATCCAGCCGACCGCGCACTACGCGATGGGCGGCATCCCGACGAACGTGATGGGCGAGGTCCTGGCGGACAACACCACGGTCGTCCCGGGCCTGTACGCGGCCGGCGAGGTCGCCTGCGTGTCCGTGCACGGCGCCAACCGGCTCGGCACCAACTCGCTGCTGGACATCAACGTCTTCGGCCGCCGCGCCGGCATCGCCGCCGCCGAGTACTCGGCGAAGGCCGACTACGTCGAGCTGCCCGACGCCCCGGAGTCCTTCGTCGTCGAGCAGATCGAGCGGCTGCGCACCTCCACCGGCAACGAGCGGGTGGCGACGATCCGCCGCGAGCTGCAGGAGACCATGGACGCCAACGTCATGGTGTTCCGCACCGAGCAGACGATCAAGACGGCGGTCGAGAAGATCGCCGAGCTCAAGGAGCGCTACAGGAACGTGGCGATCCAGGACAAGGGCAAGCGTTTCAACACGGACCTGCTGGAGGCGATCGAGCTGGGCAACCTGCTCGACCTGGCCGAGGTCATGGCGGTGTCGGCCCTCGCCCGCAAGGAGTCCCGCGGTGGTCACTACCGCGAGGACTACCCGAACCGCGACGACGTCAACTTCATGCGCCACACCATGGCGTACCGCGAGGTCGGCGCCGACGGCTCGGAAACCGTCCGTCTCGACTACAAGCCGGTCGTCCAGACCCGCTACCAGCCGATGGAGCGTAAGTACTGATGGCTACCCCTGTTCTGGACAAGGCGGACGCGGCCGGCCAGCCCGAGCCCGGCTTCGCCGACTCCCCCTACATCACGGTCACCTTCCGTGTCCGCCGGTTCAACCCGGAGGTCGCGGCGGAGGCCACCTGGGAAGACTTCCAGCTGGAGATCGACCCCAAGGAGCGGGTCCTCGACGGCCTCCACAAGATCAAGTGGGACGTCGACGGCACCCTCACCTTCCGCCGCTCGTGCGCGCACGGCATCTGCGGCTCGGACGCGATGCGGATCAACGGCAAGAACCGCCTTGCCTGCAAGACGCTGATCAAGGACATCAACCCCGAGAAGCCGATCACGGTCGAGCCCATCAAGGGCCTGACGGTCCTGAAGGACCTGGTCGTGGACATGGAGCCGTTCTTCCAGGCGTACCGGGACGTCATGCCGTTCCTGGTCGTCAAGGAGACGAACGAGCCCACCCGGGAGCGCTACCAGTCCCCGGAGGACCGCGAGCGCTTCGACGACACCACGAAGTGCATCCTGTGCGCGGCCTGCACCTCGTCCTGCCCGGTGTTCTGGAACGACGGCCAGTACTTCGGTCCGGCCGCGATCGTGAACGCCCACCGCTTCATCTTCGACTCGCGTGACGAGGCCGGCGAGCAGCGGCTGGAGATCCTCAACGACCGTGATGGCGTGTGGCGTTGCCGCACGACCTTCAACTGCACGGACGCCTGCCCGCGCGGCATCGAGGTCACGAAGGCGATCCAGGAAGTCAAGCGCGCGCTGATCACGCGCCGCTACTGAGCCACGGACACGCCTGAGCTACGGCCCCGCCCCCGGTTCCGCACCGGGGGCGGGGCCCTTGTCGTCGCGGGGCGAGTGCCGTCCTGGCCGGTCCGCCGCCGTTCTTCCCCGCCTCAGCCCTGGAACACCTGGGCCACGGCCAGGCCCTGGCCGGCGGCGAGCCGGTAGACGGCACGCAGTTCTTCCAGACAGTCGCGCAGGCCGTCCTCGTAACCCTCGGGGATGTCGCCTCCCCGGAACATCGGCGACAGCACCGCCGGCGCCGCGCGCATGACGTCGTCCAGGTCGATTCCGGAGAGGGTGCCGTCCACCCGGGTCACCTCGTCCGGCGTCAGGGACAGGCACACCGTCCCGACGCCGTCGTCACCCACCAGACGTCCGCCCGAGATCATCAGTTCCGCCAGGTCTGCGGTGTCCGCCCGCTCCAGCATCTGCCGCAGGACGTCTCCGTCCTCCCCCAGGTCGCACAGGGGAGCCGATGGATCGTCCTCGGACCGCTCCTCCAGGTCGTAGAACCGTGCGACGACCGTGTCGAATCCGGCGGCGATCTCTCCCTCCGGAAGAGGGAAGAGGGAGACGTTCATAATGCTGCGGAACCTTTCGGCCGAAGGGGTTCAGTAGCTTACCAGCGGGCCCGAAAGCCCCGGCAGCAGCGGAGAACTGTCGGTGCCGCCGTAGTCCCAGGGGCTCTTGGACCAGTCGTGGTTCGTCACGTTGTCGTGGTACCAGCCCTTCCAGCCTTCCCAGCCGTCCGACAACTTCTTGTACCACGGCTCCTTTTCGTGAACGGGCACCCTGACCGGCGGCGGGTTCTTGTCGGGTCCGCCGTCGCGGTTGGTGCGCTTCGTCTTGTAGGCGATGACCCCTTCGCTCTTCACCGACGGGAACGCGTCCACCCATTCGTCCGGCTTGAACAGGTTGGGTCCCTTCAGCGGCATCATGTCGAAGCCGATCTTCACGGTCATCTGCTTGGTCTTGGGATTGCTGTCCAGCTTCTCCTGGAGGGTCTTCACATATTTCTTGACCTCTGCGTCACCGTCCTTTTCGACCTTTCCGCCGAAATTCTTCACGTCCCAGACGTAGACGGTGTCGTCCGTCCAGTAGGAAAGGTCGATCCAGCCGTTCTTGGTCTTGTTCCCCACCTTGATACGGACGTGGTTCTGCGAGTCGCGGAATCCCCTGGTCTGCTGGAGGTCGACATACACCTTGCCGCCGCCCCGGGGCTGCACGAAGTTCAGCCACACCTGGTACATGATGATCGTGGTGTCGTGCGCCTTGGTGTACCGCTCCCGGATGATCTGGTCCTTGCGCTTCTTCTCCTGCTGGGCGTGGAGGGACTCCTCCTTCACGAGGTCCCGCAGCCCGGTCGGGTCACTCTGCGACACCGGGCTGTTGTGGCTGTACGCGTAGCCGTTGGCCTGAAGGGGGTCGGCGATGTCCACCACCGGGTCGGCGGACAGGAAGCGGCCGGAGCTCTGGTCGTACTCGCGGGCGCCCAGGTGGGTGAGACCGGTGGCCGCGTCGTCTATGCCCACGCCGAGGTAGCCGCGCCTGTTGGGCCAGACGGCCGGTCTGGCCCCGCGGGTCTCGCCGTACGGCTTGAACGCGCGGCGGGTGACCGGCTGGGTGGCGGACAGTTCGACGCTGGTGGTCGCCGTGCCCACCTGGTCGGCGATCAGCACGTTCAGCTTGTGGCCGCTCGTGGAGCCGTTCGTCGTGGTACGGACCACCGTGGGGGCGCCCGCCTGCTGGTAGGCGCGCGAGGCCAGGGTGATCGTCCCGGTCGCGTTCGTGGTCAGCTCCGTCTCGCCCAGGTAGAGGGTCGAGCCGGAGGGGGAGTTCTCCAGCAGGCGGTTGCCGTCGGCGTCGTAGACGTACGTCGTCTTCCGGCCGTCGTCGGTGATGTTGTCGAGCTTGTTGTCGGGAGTCCAGACCAGGTGCTGGGTGGTGGTGGCGAGGTCCCGCAGCTCGGTGTTGCCGCTGTCGTCGTAGGTGTAGACGCTGCCCTTGCCGGACGGGCTGGAGGCGATGCTCGTGACGGTGTGCGGCTGCTTCAGGTAGGCCGGCGTGGTGCCGTTCGCGGCGACCGTCTTGCCGTAACGGTAGGTGTACGACACGTTCTTCGACGCGTCCGCCGTGTCGAAGTCGGTCATGGTGGCGCGGTTGCCGAGCCAGTCGAAGGTGAAGGACTGGCGGTAGGCGGTGGCGCCGGTCGAGAGCGTGGCGGTGTCGGGGGCGGTGGCCGCGAGGCTCGCGGACAGGGCGCTGTCAGGGCTGGTGGTGTCGCCGGCCTCGTCCGGGGCGTCGGCGACGGGCCCGGAGGATGCGGCGTAGTCGTCGCGGTAGCCCCAGGTGGTGCCGCCCGCCGACTTGCAGCCGGTGCCGTCGCGGCCGGGCGTGAGGCTGGACGTCCAGGCGTGGACCAGCTCGCCGAGCACGTCGTAGGTGAAGCACTGGTTGTCCCAGGTGTCGCCGGTCGCCTCGCTCAGCTTGCGGGCGTTGGAGGTGATGGTGCCCGAGACGTCGTAGGAGTAGTAGCTGTCGGTGGTGTGCCGGGGGCCGGCGCTCTCCAGGTCGGTGACCGTTCGCTGGAGACGGCCCGTGTGCGGGTCGACGAAGTTGGTCGTCCACACGCGGGACGGCTGGGAGCCGGAGACGACCCGCAGGGGCTCGCCGTACGGCGAGTACGTGACGTCGGAGGCGTACCAGGACAGGCCCGAGGTCGACTCCGCGAGTCCGTCGGAGTCGTAGCGGGTGACGACCTTCTCCTTGGCCAGGCCGCCGGCGGCGGGCAGCGTGACGGTCTGCCGCTTGCCGGTCGGGGTGTAGGTGTAGGCGTAGGAGTAGGTGCCGGCCAGGCCGGTGGTCATCGAGTTGGCGGGGATGACCGTCTCGGCGCCGGTGGGGTTGTAGAGGGCGTCGTAGCCGGTGATCCGATTGACGTAGTCGCCGGTGCCGGTGTGCCGGATGGAGGCGGACAGCTTGCCGATGCCGCCCGGCGCGTCGTCGTACTGGTACTCCCGGACCGGGGTGGAGGTGGCCGAGCCCTCCCGGACGTAGCGCACCCGGCCGAGCGGATCGTATTCGGTGAAGGTGTCCTGCGAGCGGGCGTTCTGCGTCCGCTCGGGCCGGTCCGCGCTGTCGTACCAGGTCCTCGTCGTCCCCGTGTCGGGGTCGGTGCTGGAGGTGAGCCGGCCGCGGGCGTCGTAGGCGTACGACCAGACGTTCCCCGCGGGATCGGTCACCGTGCTGCGGTAGCCCCGGGCGTCGTACGCGTAGCGCGTCGTGCGGCCGGACTCGGCGGAGGAGGAGTTCCTGGTGTAGTGCTTGACGGCGGTGACCCGGCCGAGGGCGTCGAAGGACGTGAGCGTGGTGGGCGTGGTGGATCCCGGAGGGTTCACCCAGGTGCTGGTGAAGTCGTGGTCGGTGTAGGTGGCGTACTTGTAGTCGCCGGCCTGGTACACCGATGCACGGACCTCGCGCTCCATGCCGTCGTAGCGGTGCTTGACGTAGCTGGGGATCGCCGCCTTGGACCGTGAGGCGAACAGCTGCGGCTCCGGGTCTCCCGCGGCGAGATAGGGATTGGTCCCCTCGTCCACGAGGCCGTGGTCGTCGAAGGTGGTGTCCACGACGATCCGGCCGGGGCCGTGCGCCTCGGTCTGGGTCTGGACGACGCGCAGCAGACCGTCGTAGAGGGTGATCTGGCTGGCGTACGTGCCGTCGTCCTTGAGCGTCTTGAAGGTGACGGCGGCGGGCCGGTTCTCCTTCTTCGTGGCGACGGCCGGCTGGTAGCCGACCATGACGTCCGGGGACTGGCTGCCGGAGGAGCGGGCCGCGGACCAGCCCTTGACGAGCCGGCCGAGGCCGTCGTACTCGGTCCGTCCGACCCGGCCGTTGGGGTCGGTGACCGTGAGCGGCAGGGTGCGGCCCGGATCGTAGGTCGTCGTGGTGGCCTGCTGCCGGGCGTTGATCGTCTTGATCGCGGTGACCGGGCCGCCGGTCTCGGGCGTGTACTGGGTCTCCTCCGTGCCCACGCCCGGCTTGGTGACCGTGCGCACCCGTCCGAGGTCGTCGTACGTCGTGTCGGTGACGACGGAGTACGAGGTGCCCGCGCCGTCGGTCTCGGCCACCGAGGTGACCCTGCCCCTGGTCGGCGTGGCGCCGTACGCGAGTCCGTCGTAGCTGGTCCGCGTGGCCGACTTCAGCTCGGTGGCGGGATCGGCGTTCGCGTAGCCGGCGCACGAGGTGCCGGTGCTGCGCTGCTCCTTGGGCAGGCCGATCAGCCAGGCGGTCGTGTTGTGGACGTACGAAGTCACGCTGCACGTCTGGTCGGAGAGTGTCTCGCCACCGCTTCCGTTCGGCTTGGCGACGGCCGTCTCGACCTGGAGGGGCAGGCCGTAGGTGCCGTCGACGGTGGTGCGGGTGCGCACCGTCCGCGTGCCGCCGTCGTCGTCGACGGTCTGGATGTCGTCCGTGCGCTCGACGCCCGTGCGGTAGGCGACGAGGGGTTGCGCGTCGGTCCCGTCCTCGTTCTCCCGGGCGCGCGAGGCGATCTGCCTGGACCAGGGGAAGTTCAGCGTGCGCCGGACGACGGGGCCCGCTGAGTCGCGGTAGGTGATGGTCTCCGCGGCCATGCCCGCGTACTGGGGTGCGTCGTCGGCGAGCAGCGTGTACTGCTTCCCGGAATCCTTGACCTCGCCGCCCGTGCCCTGGAAGTAACGGGTCACCGAGTACGACTGGGAGTTGACCTCGCCCGGTCCGGGGACGGACTTGCTGCCCTTGGTGACCGAGACCTGCCGGTAGCCGCGCCAGTCGCTGTACGTGCGCAGGGCGCTCCGGGTGAACTCGTCGTCGCTCCTGGCCCAGGCGGGGCCGTCGTAGGCGTACTTGGTGACGACGGGTTTCCCGTGTGAGGTGACCTTGTCGGTCTCGGTCACCGAGGCCACGACGTACTTGTTGAACCAGGCCTTGGCGGGCGTCTTCTCGTCGCCGTCCGGTGACCAGCGCACCGGGTAGCAGGTGCCGTTGGCCTTGCCCTTGTCCTCGGCGGGCTCGCTCCGGCAGCCTCCGGTGTACTCGACCTCGATGTCACCGCCGTACTCGGTGGAGACGGTGCCGATGCGCGGGCGGGTGAAGCCGGGTCGTTGATCGTTCCTGCCGGAGAGCACCAGGTTGGGCAGCTGCCGGTCCTTCAGCCAGCTCCGCAGGGGCGAGGCCGATCCCACGGTGTAGGGGGCGAAGCTGACGCCCTCCTCGGACTGCGGGGTGCCGGTGGTGTCGCCGGGGCCGTAACCGGTGCGGGTGACGGAGTCCAGCCACAGGCCGGGCGAGGTGTCGTACCAGTCCTCCGGGAAGGACTGGTGAAGGGTGTAGGTGTCCACCTTGCCCAGACCCTGCTGGCCGGCGCGGGCGGCCTTGGTGGTGATGGTGTCCAGGCGCAGCTGGGTCCAGAAGGACGGGAAGGCGGGGCAGAGCTTGGAGGTGGACTTGCAGTTGAGGTTGCCGGGGGTGTCCCACCAGGGCCGGTAGGCGCCCGGGTCGCCGGTCTTGCCGAAGTTGGCGGGGTCGCAGGCGGTCGTGGACTTCAGGCAGCGCTGCGCGGTGCCGAACTCGACGACGGCGGACGGCTTGGTGAGGCTGTCCGGGCGCATGCCGTACTCGATCGAGACCGGGTACTGCGCGCGGTCGTACGCCTCGGGCGTCTTGAACTTCTTGCGGACGGCGTAGTAGTTCGTCTCCTGCTTGTAGTTGACGATCATCGTGTTGCCGTTGACGTCGACGACCTTGTCCAGGCCCCAGCGCCATGCCTGCTGCTTGCCGGCACCGCAGCGCGACTCCGCGAAGGTGTCCGCGTGGCACGGCTCGCCGGGGTGGTTGCCGAAGACGGGCACGGTCGAGACCGAGTCGCTGTCGGCGTGCCCGCCACCGACCTGGTCGAGGCCGTAGTAGTACTGCGTGCCGTCGACGGTGGTGACCACCCAGTACTCACCGTTGTTGTCGTCGTTGCCACCGCCCACGCGGTGTTCGACGCGGGTGCCGTTGTCCTCCTGGAGGTGGTAGATCTCGGTGGACTTCTCGGGGTCGGCGCCGGAGCTCGCGTCCCGGACCAGTTCCGTCGTCCTGCCGCCCAGTGACATCACGGCGTTGTACGACACCCAGCACAGGTCGGACGTCTTGTCCTTCTTGGCCGTGTTGTTCGGGGTGCCGGCGTTCAGCTTCTTGCGGTCGTCCTCACAGGACCGGTACCGGCGTTCGATGTAGCCGGGGTCGTAGTTCCACCCCTCGCCGATCCAGGAGGCCTGACCGGAGGAGACGGCCGTCCGGCCGTCGACCGCTTGGGAGTTGTAGTCGAGCGAGATGTCGGGTGCGGGGCCGGCCGGCGGGCTGGGCACGGTCACCGGGTAGGACCAGGTGAACGCGCCCGACGGGCCGCCCGCCTCCCACTTGCCGTCGGAGGCCAACGGGGTGGCCTTGAAGGAGCCGCCGGCACCGCCGCCGGAGTCGACGGCCGCGACGACCGCCGTACCGGGGCCGGTCGCCACCGGGGTCACCGACGCGGTCCGGCGGTAGGCCGCCTGGACCGCTCCGGCTCCGCCGGACGGGGCGGGCTGCGCCACTGCCGGCGTCACGTCCGCGCCGGCCGCCGGATCGACGGTGGCCGTCAGAGACGTGGTCGCCGTGTCGTTGGACGTCTCCAGCTCCTCGTACTGCTG
The DNA here is from genome assembly GCF_040704085.1 of Streptomyces sp. NPDC047841. Classification (NCBI taxonomy): domain Bacteria; kingdom Bacillati; phylum Actinomycetota; class Actinomycetes; order Kitasatosporales; family Streptomycetaceae; genus Streptomyces; species Streptomyces sp. NPDC047841. Next base: position 319,136 of record NZ_JBEYRP010000002.1, on the reverse strand, counting down.
GCACGCCTCGTCGTCAGGGGTGGTCAGGTAGCAGTCGGGGAACTGGACGAGCCGCAGTCGGGTGGCCCAGTCGGCCCCGTAGAGACTCCTGAACTTCGAGTAGTCGAGCTTCAGCGAGACGGGCACCGCACCGGTGTCGGGCGCCCGCACCACCATGACGGTGCCGTCGATTCCCTGGCTGACGCCGCCTGCGCGGTCCGGGATGTCGACGTGCCACACACCGGTCGGCCTGGGTTGGTCCGCCGCCTGCCCCAGGCTGACCGGCACGTTCGGGACCGGGGTGAGCGCCGCCTGGCCGGCCGTCGCCACGGCGTTCCGCGCCGAGGGCTGTGTCGCCGGCCCGGCGCCGAAGTCGACCTGACCCGTCAGCAGGGAGGGCGGGGAGACCGTGTTGTCCGGAACGGTCAGCTGCTCCTGGGGCAGGTCCACCCGCAGGGTGGCCACCTTGGGCTTGACCGACTTCCCGAGCAGGGGCTGGTCCTGCTCCAGCGCCTCCAGATCCACCGTCTCGCGCCCGGCCTCCGCCTTCGCGGGGTCCGGCGGCAGCGCCAGCGCTCGTGCGGGCAGCAGGCCGACGAGGAGTGCCGCGGCGAGGAGCGGCACCGCGGTGCGCGCGTGGCGGCCCCGGCGCGCCATCACGGATCGATCGAACACGGCAGAGTCCCCCCGGACCACTGGAAGCGGGACCGGAGTCGGACCACGCGTGACGACGTATCAAACAGCGCAGATTCTGTGATCACCCTGTGAGTGAAAACCAGTCATGTAAAGGCGATGTGAGCATGGTCACGAGGCGTAACGCCTCGCTACGCACCGAACAGGGGTCAATCCCAGAAAATGCCGCCGGCCGGGAGCGGACGGACCCTTGCGAGTTATGGGTCACAGCGTCACCCGCTCCCCCAAAACGGCCTCCGTTTTCGGGCGGATCAGGGAGCTTTGACCGACTCACGGCCGGGGACGTGCGGTACCGACGCGGTTGCCTCACGCCCGCTCCGGAGCGGAGTGACGCCGGGCCGGGCACGCGCGTCCCACGGTCACCAGGTGACGACAGTTTGCTTTTAGGTCATCATCGGCTCGCCCAGCCCGCGCCCTGTCGCGCGCCGGCATCGGGGAAACGAGGGGGAAGGGGAACCCGGCCGATGACACCCAACTGGCGCCGCAGACCTGGCCGTCGGGCCGCTGCCGCACTGGTCGTGAGCACGCTGGTCGCCGGGGGCGCCGTCGGTGCCGGGTTGTGGCCGGACGGCGGGACGGCCCCCGCCGACGGCCCGCACCCACGCCCGGCCCGGACCGTGACCGAGGACGCGGCCCTCGCCCAGGCCGCGCGCACGGGCAGGACGGTCGAGGTCACCGCCGCCCGCACCAGCCACTCCACCACCTGGGCCCGGCCCGACGGCCTCATGCGCAAGCGCCTCTACTCCTCACCCGTCCGGGCCAAGGTGGGCGGCGAGTGGAAGAAGATCGACCCGGACCTGCACCGCACCGAGGCCGGCTGGGAGCCGAAAGCGACCAACACCCGCATCGTCTTCTCCGCCGGTTCGCGCGGCACGGTCGGTCAGCACGCGGACCGGACCGCCACGCGCCGCGTCTCCCTGCTGAGGGACGCCGCCGCCGACACCGGAACCCCGCTGGTCACGCTGCACGTGGGCGACCACGACATCCAGCTCACCTGGCCGGGTGCCGTGCCCAGCCCGGTCATCGACGGCAACCGCGCGCTGTATCCGGACATCTTCCCGGGCGGCGACCTGGTGCTGACCGCCGACGACGACGGCTTCGCGCAGCTCGTCGTGCTGAAGAACCGTCAGGCGGCCTCCGATCCGCACGCCCAGCAGCTCGCCTACGGGCTCCACTCCGCCGATCTCACGTTCCGGCTCGACCCGCTCAGCGACATCGTCAGCGCGGAGGACGAGAACCGCGACGAGGTCGCCATGTCGCCGACCCCGCTGATGTGGGACAGCACCGGCACGCCCGCCGTCACCGACGGCACGGTGGGGGCGAGCGCCCAGCCCACCGGCCCCGAGACACCCGACGCGACGGACATGGCCGTCCCGACACCCGACGACAGCCCCACGCAGGAGGAACCGGCCGAGTCCGACGAGCAGCAGGACACGGACGTCGAGACGCTGCCGCCCGCGAGCGACGGTCCCGAGCCCACGGGCTCCGACTCGCCGCTGCCCTCCGCGCCCGCGGAACCGTCCCCCGAACCCTCCCGGACCGGACCGGCCGCCACCCTGAGCCTGCCCCTGCTCGACGGCCCCTCCCCGGATTCGCGGGGCTCCCTGGTCGACGCCGATCTGACGGACGGCCGGTGGACGCTCGCCCCCGACCCGGAGTTCCTGGCCGCCCCGGACACCACCTACCCCGTCTTCATCGACCCCTCGGTGAAGAAGCACATCCAGCACTGGACCACCGCCTACGACCGCTTCCCCAAGGCCACGTTCTACGACGGCAAGGGCTTCAACAAGGGCGGCACCCACGAAGCGCGCGTCGGCTTCGAGTCCGACACCTGGGGCACCTCCCGGTCCTTCTTCAACATGACCTTCGACAAGGACCTCAAGGGCACGAAGATCACCAGCGCGAAACTGCGCATGCTGGAGACGTACTCGTGGTCCTGTAGCGCCCGTTCCATGAGCGTGCACCTGACCGGAGAGATCGACTCGCACACCAACTGGAAGAACGCGCCCAAGCTCCACGACGGCAACAAGCTGGCCACCAAGAGCTTCGCCCACGGCTGGAAGGCGGCCAGCTGTCATGACGCGTACGAGGCCTTCGACGTCAAGCGCGGCGCCCAGGACGCCGCCGACGACGGCGACGACACCATCACCTTCGGCCTGCGCGCCCGTGACGAGGACGCGCAGTACGCGTGGAAGAAATTCCAGGCCGACGGCGACAACGCCCCCGTCCTGGAGCTGGTCTACAACCGTAGACCCACCATCGTGCCCAACTCCCTCGATCTCGGTCCGGACGGCAAGTGCACCACCACCAAGCCGTACGTCCGGATGGGCTCCGGTGACCTGACGTTCACCGCGAAGGCCACCGACAAGGACCACAACCTCGACTACTTCGACTTCGACCTGTGGGAGACCGGCCACTGGGACACCACCGGCGACCTGCTCAAGTCGACCGGCAAGGTTTCCGCCGGCTCCGACACCGACACCGCGCTGCGGACCACGCCGAGGTTCTCCACCAGTGGTCTGAAGAGCGGCGCCACCTACTCCTGGCGGGTGCAGGCCCGGGACGACGCCGGTTCCACAAGCGGCTTCCAGCCGAAGACCCCGTGCCGGTTCGTGCTGGACACCACCGCGCCGCGTCCGCCGAAGGTGTCGTCCACCGACTTCCCCGATGCCGACGGCAGTGAGAACGGCTTCGGCAACGACCCCGAGGACGCCACCTGGTCCGCCAAGAAGTTCGGCACGCCCGGCTCCTTCACCGTGCGCGCCCTGAACAGCGACGTCGTGCGCTACGAGTACGGGTTCAACTCGGCGAACTACACCGGCAGCCTGGCCCGGAATACCGGCTGGGCCACCGCGATCAGCTCCACCATCTCGAACGCCAAGCCGCCGACCGCCGGGCCCAACGTGCTGTACGTCCGGGCCGTCGACAGCGCCGGCAACCCCTCCGAGCCCACGAGGTACTACTTCTACGTCAGCCCGCGTGACCAGGTCGACAAGCCCGGCGACTTCACCGGGGACGGCCTGCCCGACCTGATGACCGTCACCGAAGCCGGCAACCTCGCCCTGTATCCCTCCCAGGCCGACAAGGACGCCCTCAAGGGCACCGGCGACCTGGACTACTCCATGGCCGGTGCCTACCACGACAACCCCGCGAAGGACCCCGGCGGTGACGCCCAACCGCCCTACGTCGCCGCTCCCAGCGGCCACTTCAAGGGCGCGCTGATCAGCCACAACGGTGACATCTACGGTGGTGACGGCCTGCAGGACCTCGTCGTGCGGGTCGGCGGCAAGCTCTGGGTCTACCCCGGCGACGGCTACGGCGCGGTCAACACCGACAAGCGCCGGGAGATACTGCTGCCCGCCGGCTCCCCCGCCCCCGGGACCTTCACCCAGATCCTGGCCACCGGCGACATCACCGGCGACGGACGGACCGACTTCTTCGCCACCGTCCGTAAGAGTGACGGCACCGACGACGAACTGTGGGCGTTCACGGGCTACCACGGCGCCACCGTCGACCAGGCCGTCAGGCTGTCCGGCTCCTCGTGGAAGGACCGGGACATCGTCCTCGTCCAGGACATCTCCGGGGACAAGGTCGCCGACCTCGTCTACCGCAGTGACGTCTCCGGACGGCTGCTCCTGCGCAAGGGCATCGCCGCCTCCGGTGGCGGTGTCGACCTCACCTCGCTGGCGGCAGCCGCCAACTCGGCCGGAGGCGCTGACACCTACTGGACCGGCGAAGGCTGGCACAACGCGTCCGTCCCGTACCTTCTGGGCACGCCCGATGCCAACGGCGACGGCATTCCCGACCTGTGGGCCGTCCGCTCCGACGGCTCGGTGCGCTTCTACGCCGGCGACCGCACCAGTCTCCCCGGCTCGGGAACGGAGGTCATCGCTCCCACCACCTGGTGGAAGACACGTCTCGCCGTCGGGTGAGGCCACTTCCGGGCAGCGTCTGCGGTCGGGCACCGGGACGGGGACGACGCGGGGTCCGCTCCGGTGGGGCTCCTCGCTTCCCGGCGACAAGGCTCCTAATGTGACGACATGTCAGACGAAGAGTCGTACGAACTGCTCGGTTTCGACAACGTGCTGCTCCCCGTCGGCGACCTCGGCGAGGCCGTCGCCTTCTACGAGCGGGCCGGGTTCGCCGTGGGCTTCCGGTTCGACGAGGGCGGGATCGCACAGCTGAAGGTCGGCGGGGAGACGCCCGGCATCCTGCTGCGCGCCGAGGAGGAGCTGCGGCGGCGGACCCCGCCCTGGCCCTCGCCGCGCGTCTGGCTGGAGGTGCCGGACGCACGGGCGGCGGCACGGGAGCTGGCCGCCGCCGGCATCGAACTCCTCGACGAGGTCTTCCCGGTGGCCACCGGCTGGACGGTGGAGATCGCCGACCCCTGGGGCAACATCCTCGGCTTCACCGACTACACCAAGCGCCCGGCACTGGGCCGCAGACCCTGAGGCGGTCCCGCCGGTGCCCGGCGTGGCCGCCGTCCTGCCCGGGGGCGGCCCCCGTCACTCGTTAGGCTCCTCCCGTGCCCGCGAAGAACGACGGTCCCGAGGCGGCCGGCCCCCAGAGCAGCAAGTCCGAGCAGACCCGTGCGCTGATCCTGGAGACCGCGATGCGGTTGTTCCAGGAGCGCGGGTACGACAAGACGACGATGCGGGCCATCGCCAAGGAGGCCGGGGTCTCCGTCGGCAACGCCTACTACTACTTCGAGGGCAAGGAGCACCTGATCCAGGGCTTCTACGACCGGATCGCCGCCGAGCACCAGGCGGTGGTCCGGGAGGTCCTGGACCGGGAGACCGACCTGGAGGCGCGGCTCGCGGGCGTGCTGACCGCGTGGCTGGACATCGCCCGGCCCTACCACGAGTTCGCGGTGCAGTTCTTCAAGAACGCCGCCGACCCCGACAGCCCGCTCAGCCCCTTCTCGCCGGAGAGCGAGCACGCGCGCGAGCAGGCCGTCGGCGTGCACCGGGAGGTGCTGGCCGGTTCGAAGTCCAAGGTGGCCCCTGAGCTGCGGGACGTGCTCCCGGAGCTGATGTGGCTGGCCCAGATGGGTCTGGTCCTGTACTGGATCTTCGACCGCACGGAGGGGCGTGAGCGCAGTTACCGGCTGGCGCGGCGGGGGGCCCGCCTGACCGCCCGCGGTGTCTCGCTGGCCCGGTTCCGGGTGCTGCGGCCCCTGGTCCTGGAGGTCCACGAGCTGTTCACGGACTTCCTGCCGGGGATGACGAAGGCCCTGCCGGACCCGGGGCGGGGGGCACGGGACGGCGAGTGATCACTTCCGGGTGAAAGCGCGGGAACAGGACGCCCGGGGTCCGGGCTGCCGGACTGCGCGGCGCGGAGAAGGTCGGCGCGTACGCCGAGGCCAAGGTGCCGGTCTGCCTCGTGGCAGATCATCAAGGCCGGGCAGAAGAAGACCGACTGATCAGATCCAGGTCAGCCGCCACAGGCGGAACACGCCCGTGCCGTCCGACAGGTACTGGCCACCGCCCACGTCCTCGGTGCTGACCACGTACTCCTTGCGCTGCCAGAGCGGGATCAGCGGGACGTCCTCGGCCACGTCCGTCTGGATGTCCCTGAAGTCCTTCGCGGCCCGGGTGCGGTCGGCGTACTGCCGGCTGTCCAGGATGAGGTGGTCGACCAGCTTGTTGCTGTACCCGGTGCTCATCGTGGAGCCGGTGCCGACGAGCGGGCCGCCGAAGGTGTCCGGGTCGGGGTAGTCGGCGACCCAGCCCACCGCCCAGGCGTCCATCTTCCCGGCGGCCCAGCGCTTCTGGAAGTCGGTCCACTCGTAGCCCTTGACGTCGACCTTGAACAGGCCGCCCGCCTCCAGCTGCCTCTTCAGCTCCGCGGACTCCTCCGCGCCCGCGCCCCGGCCGGTGCCGTAGCCGAGGGTGAAGCGGACCGGCAGGCTCACCCCGGCCTCGGTGAGCAGCCGGCGCGCGCTGTCGGTGCTCTGGCGCGGGTAGGTGTCGAAGAACGAGGTGGTGTGCCCGGTGATGCCCGTCGGGATCAGCGAGTACAGCGGGTCGACCGTGCCCTCGTACACCGTCGTGGCGAGCTGCTCACGGTTGACCAGCCAGGCCATCGCCCGGCGCACCCGTACGTCGTGCAGCGGCGAGCCGGAGCGGGTGTTGAGGTACAGGTTGCGGGTCTCGGCGCTGTCGGACTCGGTGACCCGCTGCTTGGGGTCGCTCGGGTTCAGCCCGGAGAGCACGCCCGGCGGCAGGGTCCGGGTGGCCACGTCGACCTCCCGGCCCTTCCAGGCCCGGTCCAGCTTCGTGGAGTCGGCGTAGTAGCGCAGCTCGACCGGGCGGCCGACGCCGCTCAGATACCCCTTGTAGTGCCCGTTCGGCGCGAGGTCGGCCTTCTGGTCCTTGGCGTACCCCGTCAGCGTGTACGGGCCGGTGCCGTCGACGGCGGTGCCCGTGCGCAGGGCGCCGGCCGGGTACTTGTCCTTGTCCACGATCGAGCCGGCGCCGGTGGCGACCTTCTGCGGGAAGGTGGCGTCGGCTGACGACAGGTGGAAGGTGACGGTGTGCTCGTCGTCGGCGGTCACCGAGGCGAGCGTGTCGAACAGGGACGCCGGGCCGACATCGGAGTTGATCTTCTTGACCCGGTCGAAGGAGTACTTCACGTCCTGCGCCGTCATGGCGCGCCCGCTCGGGAAGGTGATCCCGGAACGCAGGGTGCACCGGTACGTCCTGAGGCCGCTGCCCACGAACGCGCAGCTCCGCGCCGCGTCCGGGACCGGCGTGACCCCGCCGGGCTCGAACGTCAGCAACGACTGGAACACGTTGCTGAACAGCGCCCAGGAACCGGCGTCGTAGGCGCCGGCCGGGTCGAGTGCGGTGACCGCGTCCGTCGTACCGACGGTGATGGTCTTGTCCTTGTCCTCCTGCGACTGCAGCAGCCGCCAGCCGCCGATCCCCACGACGGACAGCACGAGCAGCGTCACGAGAATCCGCATGCGAACAGATCGCATGGTGGTGCCCTCCCCAGGCCCGTCGGGGCCCTACCCCTGGCCGGCATGAATCGGCCACTCCCCTAAGTGGCGCGGCTCACCTAACCACACCGGTTTCACCGTGGGGAAGGGCTTTCTGACCAGTTGTGCAAGAACTTACCGAGGCGTGGTTTCCGCCCGGTTTCACAGCTCTTCCACAGGCGTGGGAGCGGTTCCGCGCAAGTGGGTCGCGGTTCACGCGCGGGTGGCGGCCAGTTCGATCACCGTCACGTCCGACGGCGCCCCCACGCGCGTGGGCGGTCCCCAGGCGCCCGCGCCCCTGCTGACGTACAACTGCGTGTCGCCGTAGCGGTCCAGACCGGCGACCGTCGGGTTGGCCACGGCGGCGAGGAGGCTGCCGGGCCAGAGCTGGCCGCCGTGGGTGTGGCCGGAGAGCTGGAGGTCGACGCCGTGGCGCACGGCCTCGTGGATCTGCACCGGCTGGTGGGCGAGCAGCACGCACGCGCGTGCCGGGTCCCGGTCGTCGAGCGCCCTGGCGAAGTCCGGGCCCTGGCCCTCGCTCTCGCCCTGGACGTCGTTGACGCCGGCCAGGTCGAAGTACGGCAGCTCGGTGCGGGCGTTCTGGAGCGGGTGCAGGCCGAGGTCGCGGACCTCTTCGATCCACTGCTCGGCGCCGGAGAAGTACTCGTGGTTGCCCGTGACGAAGTACGCGCCGTGGCGGGCGCTGAGCCGGGCGAGGGGGGCGGCGGCCGGGCCCAGGTCCTTGACGCTGCCGTCGACCAGGTCGCCGACGACCGCGATCAGGTCCGGCTGGGTGGCGTTGACCGTGTCGACGACCCGCTGCGCGAAGCCCCGGCCGAGGACGGGGCCGAGGTGGATGTCGCTGACGACGGCTATGCGGAAGCCGTGGGCTGCTCGCGGGAGCTTGGTGAGCGCCACGGTGACGTGTTCGACCCGGGGGCCCTTCAGGACTCCGTAGGTGCCGTGGCCGACTGTCGCCACGGCGGTGGTGGTGGCCGCGCCGGCGAGGAGGCGGGCGACGACGAGGCGCCGGGTGGGCCCCTGGACACCCGGCACCCCGGTGACCGCCCCAGGGGGCTCCGCCCCCTGACCCCCCACCCCCTGCCCACCCACCACCCGACCCTGTCGGCCGAGAGGCGAGGGCACGGGGTCGGGGCTCGGGGGGTTCGGAGGCGAGGGCACGCGGTCGGGGCTCGGGAGGTCGAGAGGTGAGCCCATGGGGTCAGCGCTCGGGCAGTCCAGAGGCGAAGCCACGGAATCCACGCTCGGCCGGCCGGAAGACGAGCCTCCAGAGTCCACGCCCGGCCGGCCGGAAGGCGAGTCCGCAGGGTTCCCGCTCGGGTGATCGGAAGACGAGCCCCCAGGGTCCGGGCTCGGGGAGTCGAGAGACGAGCCCACGAAATCCACGCTCGGCCCACCGGAAGACGAGCCCCCGGAGTCCACACCCGGCCGGCCGGAAGACGAGCCCCCGGAGTCCGCGCCCAGCCCACCGGAAGACGAGCCCCCAGGGTCCACGCCCAGCCCACCGGAAGACAAGCCCGAAGGGTTCCCGCTCGGGTGGTCGGGTGGTGAGGTCGTCGTGGGTGGGGTGCGGCGGGTGAGGAGGGGGCGTAGGGCCTCGGTCGCCAGGACCGTCAGCAGCAGGTACAGCGCAAGGGCCATCCACAGGAAGCCCGGCCAGGCCAGGGTGCGCTGGAGCCAGAAGGGGGCGCCCGAGCGTTCGGCGACCAGGGCTGCGATCGTCAGGACCGGGCCGGTGACGAACAGCGCGGTGCCGGCGCGGCGGGCCGGGCCCGGGCCCCGCGTGGTGTCGCGGACCAGGCGCCGCCACACGTACCAGTGCAGGCCCGCCACGACGGACAGGCCGGCCAGGGCGACGAGCGCGAGGACGATGACCACCCCGACCGGTCCCCCGCTATGAATTCCGGCGCAGTGCGCGCAGACCGCGCAACCCGAGGACCCCGATGACCGTCCCCAATACGAAGGAGACGACCGCCAGCAGCAGGTGCACCCAGAAGTACGCGGTCGGGTGACCGTCGTCGAAGGCGAGCCCGCTGCTGTCCTTGACCAGGTTCTTGATGAAAGTGACCCAGATGACCCAGGACCACACCCCGAAGGCGAGCAGGAACCAGGACACCGGGCGGCTGAGCTTCATGGGTCCAGTATCGCCGTCCCCTGTCCGGTTCCGTGCCGGGGGTAGGAGGCGACGCGGGACTTCGCCGTCGGGTACGGGTACGTTCTCGGTCGTGCCCGCACCGAACACGACCGTCAGGCGATCCCTGCTGGTCACCTCCGCAACCCTGCTGTCCCTGTCCGTCACCGCGCCCGCCGCCCTCGCCGCGCCGACCCCCTCGACGAGCCCCACGGCCACGCCCCCGGCGCGGATGTCCACCGTGGGCGGCGCCCGGCTCGGCATGCCGGGCACGCAGGTCAACCTCGCCCCCGGCGTGCCGGTCCTGCCCAAGGACCTCACCGCCCGTTCCTGGATCGTCTCCGACGCCGAGTCCGGGGAGGTCCTCGCCGCGCACAACGCGCACTGGCGGCTGCCCCCGGCGAGCACGCTGAAGATGCTGTTCGCGGACACCGTGCTGCCCCGGTTCCCGCAGAGCACCGAGCACAAGGTGGCGGCGTCGGACCTCAAGGGCGTGGGCGTCGGCTCCAGCGTGGTCGGGATAAAGGAGGGTGCCACCTACTCCGTCCACGACCTGTGGCTCGGGGTCTTCCTGCGCTCGGGCAACGACGCCGTGCACGTGCTGTCCCAGATGAACGGCGGCATCGAGCAGACCGTGCGGGACATGCAGGACCACGCCGGGGAACTCCAGGCCCTGGACACCAACGTGGTCTCGCCGGACGGCTACGACGCGCCGGGGCAGGTGTCGTCGGCGTACGACCTGTCGTTGTTCGCCCGTTCCGGGCTGCAGAAGAAGGACTTCCGCGACTACTGCTCGACGGTGAGCGCGACGTTCGGCTCCACCGAGATCCGGAACACCAACCGGCTGCTGAGCGGCGACACCGACGTCCCCGTCTACCAGGGCATCGCGGGCGTGAAGAACGGCAACACCACGCACGCGGGCGCCACCTTCACCGGGGTCGCCGAGCGGAACGGCAAGGTGCTGCTGGTCACGGTGATGAACCCGGCCAAGCGCGAGCACAACGAGGTGTACAAGGAGACCGCGAAGCTGTTCGACTGGGGTTTCCAGGCCGTCGGAAAGGTCAACGCGGTGGGCGAGCTGGTGCCGCCGAGGAGCGCCTCCTCGGCGACCCCGCGGCCCGGCACCGGCACGGCCGCCGCGCAGGATCCGGCGCAGGGGTCGGGACAGGCGGCCGGGAGCGGCGGTGCGGGGTCGAAGCCCGTGGCGAGCGCGGCGGCCGGGTCGGGCTCCGGCGGGGCCGGGATCGCCCTGGCCGTCGCGGGCGGGCTGCTGGTGCTGCTCGGGGGCGGGGCGTTCCTGGTCAACCGCCGATGGCCGTTGCCGGACCTGATGCGCCGTCGCGCGCGTCCCTGAGCCCCGCCGCCTCCTTGCTCGGCGTCGCCGTCCAGGAGGCGCAGAACAGGACCAGTTTGGCCGTGAAGTTGATCCACAGCAGCAGTGCCACGGGGACGCCGAACGCGCCGTACATGCTCTTCGCGGCGACCCCCTGGATGTAGCCGCTGAGGAGCAGCTTCAGCAGTTCGAAGCCGACCGCGCCGAGCAGCGCGGCGACCAGCAGGCGGCGGCGCGGTGGCTCGGCCCCGGGCAGCAGGGTCAGGACGTAGAGCAGGACGAGGAAGTCGGCGAGCACGGCGACGGCGAACGCGGCGATCTGCAACAGGACGCTGCCCCAGCTGTGTTCGTCCAGGCCGATCTGCCGGGAGAGCAGGCCGACGGCGGCCGAGGCGAGGGTGGACGCGGCGAGGGTGACCAGCAGGGCGCCGCCGAAGCCGAGCAGGATGACGGCGTCCTTGGCCTTGGTGACGACCGGGTTCTCCTCGCGGTCCGGCAGCTCCCACACCGCGCGCAGGCAGTCCCGGACCTGGCCGACCCAGCCGATGCCCGTGAACAGCAGGACCGCGCCCGCGATGACGCCGACCGTGCCCGCGTTCTGCACCAGGGAGGTGAGGTCCAACTGGTCGGCAAGGCCCGGGAACTGGTCGGCGATCCGGTGCTCCACGGTCTTCTGGCGGGCCGGGCTGAGCGTGGCGGCGGTGATGGCGGCGGCCACGGTCAGCAGCGGGAACAGCGCCACGAAGCTGACGAACGTCATGGCGGCGGCGAGCCGGGCCCACTTCACCCGGTCCAGCCGCTCGTAGCAGCGCCACGCGTGCGTGAGCATCAGCCGGGTGACGATCGGCCCGATGCCGGGGAGCCTCTTCAGCCAGTCCATGGTGCGACTGTGCCCGTTGTCCGGGGGCGTGAACACCGCGTTTCTTCACCAGAACGGTCATATACGGGCGATACGGTCAGCTGTCATGAAGGACGCCACCGCTCTGCCCCAGTCCCTGCTCGTCCTCGGCGGCACGTCCGAGATCGCGCTGGCCACCGCGCGCCGGCTGATCGCCCGCCGCACCCGCACGGTGTGGCTGGCGGGCCGCCCCTCCCCGGCCCTGGAGAGCGCCGCCGGGAGTCTGCGCGCGCTCGGCGCGGACGTGCACACCGTCGCCTTCGACGCCCTCGATCCCGAGTCCCACGAGGACGCCCTCGGCAAGGTGTTCACCGGCGGGCCCGTCGACATGGTGCTGCTCGCCTTCGGCGTCCTCGGCGACCAGGCGCACGACGAGCGCGATCCGGTACGGGCCGTGCGGGTCGCCCAGACCAACTACACCGGGGCCGTCTCGGCCGGCCTGGTCGTCGGGCGTGCCCTGCAGAACCAGGGCCACGGCTCCCTCGTCGTGCTGTCCGCCGCCGCCGCCGAACGCGCCCGCCGCGCCGACTTCATCTACGGCTCCAGCAAGGCCGGCCTCGACGTCTTCGCCCAGGGCCTCGGCGACGCCCTGTACGGCACGGGCGTCCACGTCATGGTCGTACGCCCCGGCCCGGTCCGGACGGGAAGGCCGGCCGACGGGGTGCCGGCACCGTTCGCCAGCACCCCGGAGGCGGTCGCCACGGCCATCGAACTGGGGCTGCGCCGCCGCTCGGAGACGGTGTGGGTGCCGGGCGCGCTCCGCCTGCTGATGGCGGCGCTGCGGCATGCACCCCGCGCGGTGTACCGCCGGCTGATGGCCTAGCGGCTGGCGATCGTGCCGCGTTCCACTTCCGTGTGGTCCGGCTGGGGCGGGACCACCGGACCCCCGAAGGTGTACTCGCGCAGCTTGCGCCAGACGCCGTCGGGGCCCTGCTCGTACAGCGCGAAGCCGGTGCACGGCCACTCGGCCTCGAACTCCGCCAGGTCCTCGAAGGCGCGGTCCATGGCCGCCTCGTCGATGCCGTGCGCGACGGTGACGTGCGGGTGGTACGGGAACTGCAGCTCGCGCGCCACCGGCCCGGAGGCGTCCCGGATGCGCTGCTGGAGCCAGGCACACGCGTCGGCGCCCTGGACGACGCGGACGTAGACCACCGGCGACAGCGGCCGGAAGGTGCCGGTGCCGGACAGCCGCATCGGGAACGGCCGGCCCGCGGTGGCGACCTCGGCGAGGTGCGCGTCGACCGCCGGCAGGTCGGCCTCGTCCACCTCGGTCGGCGGCAGCAGCGTGACGTGCGTCGGGATGCCGTGAGCCGCGGCGTCGCCGAAGCCCGCGCGCCGCTCCTGGAGCAGGCTGCCGTGAGGCTCCGGGACCGCGATCGACACGCCGATCGTTACGGTCCCCACGTCGTCTCCTGTCGTCGCGTCTGTCGTCTTCTCGGCCGTCTCGTCCCGGCCGTCGGCTATCGACTGTACGGCCACGGATGTCCTTCGGGCAGGCGCGGCGGAAGTGATGTGCAGCGCTCTGCCCGCGCGGGCCCCGTGCGGTCGTACGCCTCAGTGCTTGGCGGGGAGGAAGCCCACGCGGTCGTACGCCTGCGCGAGGGTCTCGGCGGCGACGGCACGGGCCTTCTCCGCGCCCTTGGCGAGGACCGCGTCGAGCGTCTCGGAGTCGTCCAGGTACTGCTGGGTGCGCTCGCGGAACGGCGTGACGAACTCGACCATGATCTCGGCGAGGTCGGTCTTGAGCGCGCCGTACATCTTGCCCTCGTACGCCTGCTCCAGCTCCGCGACCGTCCTGCCGGTGAGCGTGGAGTAGATGGTGAGGAGGTTGGAGACGCCCGGCTTGTGCTCGGTGTCGTAGCGGATCACCGTGTCCGTGTCGGTGACGGCGCTCTTCACCTTCTTGGCCGTGGCCCTGGGCTCGTCGAGGAGGTTGATGAGGCCCTTCGGCGTGGACGCCGACTTGCTCATCTTGACCGTCGGGTCCTGGAGGTCGTAGATCTTCGCCGTCTCCTTGAGGATGTACGGCTTCGGGATCGTGAAGGTGTCGCCGAAGCGGCCGTTGAAGCGCTCGGCGAGGTCGCGGGTCAGCTCGATGTGCTGGCGCTGGTCCTCTCCGACGGGCACCTCGTTCGCCTGGTACAGCAGGATGTCCGCGACCTGCAGGATCGGGTACGTGAAGAGGCCGACGGAGGCGCGGTCGGCGCCCTGCTTGGCGGACTTGTCCTTGAACTGGGTCATGCGGCTGGCCTCGCCGAAGCCGGTGAGGCAGTTCATGATCCAGGCGAGCTGGGCGTGCTCGGGGACGTGGCTCTGCACGAAGAGCGTGCAGCGGTCCGGGTCCAGTCCGGCGGCCAGCAGCTGGGCGGCGGCGAGCCGGGTGTTGGCGCGCAGCTCCTTCGGGTCCTGCGGGACCGTGATCGCGTGCAGGTCGACGACCATGTAGAACGCGTCGTGGGACTCCTGGAGGGCCACCCACTGGCGGACGGCGCCGAGGTAGTTGCCGAGGTGGAACGAGCCGGCGGTGGGCTGGATGCCGGACAGCACGCGGGGACGGTCAGCGGAAGCCATGCTGCCCATTCTCTCATCGGCCGGGGTGTCGTCGGCCCGAGAGGTGGGGGTGGTGCGGTGCGCGGGGGACTGCGGACCGGTACCGGCCGGTCGCGCAGTTCCCCGCGCCCCTTTCGGGGCGCTTCAGCCGAGGTCGACCTCCGGGTAGAGGGGGAAGCCCGCGACCAGGTCCGTCGCCCGCTGGGAGATCTCCTGGGCGACCTTCTCGTCCAGGACGTGGGCCGCCTTGGAGGGGGCGCCGGACTTGGTGGTGCCCGGCTCGGTGGTGGTCAGGACGCGGTCGATCAGGGCCGCCACCTCGTCCATCTCCGCCGTGCCGAGGCCGCGGGTGGTGAGCGCCGGGGTGCCGATGCGGATGCCGGAGGTGTACCAGGCGCCGTTCGGGTCGGCCGGGATGGCGTTGCGGTTGGTGACGATGCCGGAGTCGAGCAGGGCGGCCTCGGCCTGGCGGCCGGTGAGGCCGTAGGAGGTGGCGACGTCGATCAGGCACAGGTGGTTGTCGGTGCCGCCGGTGACGAGGGTGGCGCCGCGGCGCATCAGGCCCTCGGCGAGGGCGCGGGAGTTGTCCACGATGCGCTGGGCGTAGTCCTGGAAGGCGGGCTGCCGGGCCTCGGCCAGGGCGACGGCCTTGGCGGCCATGACGTGCGGGAGCGGGCCGCCGAGGACCATCGGGCAGCCGCGGTCCACCTGGTCCTTGAGCGAGTCGTCGCACAGGACCATGCCGCCGCGCGGGCCGCGCAGCGACTTGTGGGTGGTCGTGGTGACGATCTGGGCGTGCGGGACCGGGTCGAAGTCGCCGGTGAGGACCTTGCCCGCGACCAGGCCGGCGAAGTGCGCCATGTCGACCATCAGGGTGGCGCCGACCTCGTCGGCGATCTCCCGCATGATCCGGAAGTTCACCAGGCGGGGGTAGGCGGAGTAGCCGGCGACGATGATCAGCGGCTTGAACTCGCGGGCCTGGGCGCGCAGGGCCTCGTAGTCGATCAGGCCGGTGGCCGGGTCGGTGCCGTAGGAGCGCTGGTCGAACATCTTGCCGGAGATGTTCGGGCGGAAGCCGTGGGTGAGGTGGCCGCCGGCGTCCAGGGACATGCCGAGCATGCGCTGGTTGCCGAAGGCCTGGCGGAGCTCGGCCCAGTCGGCCTCGGTCAGGTCGTTGACCTGGCGGGCGCCGGTCTTCTCCAGGAAGGGCGCCTCGACGCGGTCGGCGAGGACGGCCCAGAAGGCGACCAGGTTGGCGTCGATGCCGGAATGCGGCTGGACGTAGGCGTGACGGGCGCCGAAGAGTTCGCGGGCGTGCTCGGCGGCGAGGGACTCGACGGTGTCGACGTTGCGGCAGCCGGCGTAGAAGCGGCGGCCGACGGTGCCCTCGGCGTACTTGTCGCTGAACCAGTTGCCCATCGCGAGCAGGGTCGCCGGGGAGGCGTAGTTCTCCGAGGCGATCAGCTTGAGCATCTCGCGCTGGTCGGTGACCTCCTGGCCGATGGCGTCGGCGACGCGCGGCTCGACGGCGCGGATCACGTCGAGGGCGGCACGGAAGGCGGTCGACTCGGTGGAGGGGGAGACGGAATTCTCGGGCATCGGGGACCTCCGGACGGTGTACGTACAGCGTTCACGTTCGGCCCAGGCGCACGGCACTCTTCCCGCTCGGGCCGCTCCCTGATGGTCCGTCCCATCCCAGCGCGCCAGTCACGGCCCGCTCGTCAGCCTACCGGGCGCGCCGCGCGGGGCAGGTCCCGCGTCCACCATGCGAGCGAGGATAAGAAGGAGGTCACCGTCGAGTCCGAGCCGTCCCCGGGAGAGGCCGTGACCGCTGCGAAGGACCTCATCGCCGCCGCCGGAGCGCACTGCGCGCCCACCTACGACCCGCTGCCGGTGGTGATCGCCAAGGGCGAGGGCGCGTGGCTGACGGACGTGGCGGGACGGCGCTATCTGGATCTGCTGGCCGGCTACTCGGCGCTGAACTTCGGGCACGGCAACCGGCGGCTGGCCGAGGCGGCCCGGCGCCAGCTGGACCGGGTGACGCTGACCTCCCGCGCCTTCCACCACGACCGGTTCGCCGCGTTCTGCGCACAGCTCGCCGAGCTGTGCGGGATGGAGATGGTGCTGCCCATGAACACGGGCGCGGAGGCGGTGGAGAGCGCGGTGAAGACGGCCCGGAAGTGGGGGTACCGGGTGAAGGGGGTGCCGGCGGAGACGGCGAAGATCGTCGTGGCGGGCGGCAACTTCCACGGCCGTACGACGACGGTCATCAGCTTCTCCACCGATCCGGAGGCCCGTGCGGACTTCGGGCCGTACACCCCGGGCTTCGAGATCGTGCCGTACGGGGACCTGGCCGCGATGCGGTCGGCGCTGACGGAGAACACGGTCGCGGTGCTGCTGGAGCCGGTCCAGGGCGAGTCGGGGGTGATCGTGCCGCCGGCCGGTTATCTGGCCGGGGTGCGGGAGCTGACCCGCGAGCGGAACGTCCTCTTCGTCGCCGACGAGATCCAGTCGGGCCTGGGACGCACCGGGCGGACCTTCGCGTGCGAGCACGAGGGGGTGGTGCCGGACGTGTACCTGCTGGGCAAGGCGCTGGGCGGCGGGATCGTGCCGGTGTCGGCCGTGGTGTCGAGCGCGGCGGTGCTCGGGGTGTACCGGCCGGGCGAGCACGGGTCGACGTTCGGCGGGAACCCGCTGGCCTGCGCGGTGGCACTGGAGGTGATCGCGATGCTGCGGACCGGTGAGTACCAGGAGCGGGCGGCGCGGCTGGGCGAGCGGCTGCACGGCCTGCTGGGCGGGCTGCCCGGCGCGGGCGGGGCGACGGCAGTGCGGGGGCGGGGGCTGTGGGCCGGGGTGGACGTGTCCCCGGCGGTGGGCACCGGGCGGGAGGTCTGCGAGCGGCTGCTGGCCCGTGGGGTCCTGGTCAAGGACACCCACGGGCCGACCGTCCGGATCGCGCCGCCGCTGGTGATCGGCGAGGAGGACCTGGACTGGGGGGTGGATCAGCTCCGGGCGGTGCTGGCCGGGGGCTGATCAGGGACGGGTCCGGTCGGGGACGGGGGCGCTCAGTGGAGCGGGAAGTCGGCGCCGTGCTCGTCGGCGGGCCGGGGTCCGAAGATGCGCCGGTCGGATTCCTCGATGGCCACGTCGTTGATGCTGGCCTCGCGGCGGAGCATCAGGCCGTGCTCGTCGAACTCCCACAGCTCGTTGCCGTAGGAGCGCCACCACTGGCCGCCGGCGTCGCGGCACTCGTACTGGAAGCGGACGGCGATGCGCTTCTCGTGGAAGCTCCACAGGCCCTTGCGCAGCGCGTAGTCCCGCTCACGCTCCCACTTCTCGGTGAGGAAGGCGACGATTTCCTCGCGGCCGGTGACGAACCGGTCCCGGTTCCGCCAGACGGAGTCGGGGGTGTAGGCGAGGGCCACCCGGTGGGGGTCGCGGGTGTTCCAGGCGTCCTCGGCCGCCTGCACCTTCCGGCGGGCGGTCTCCAGGGTGAACGGCGGGTAGGGCGGGCGGTCTTCGGACACGGTGACCTCCTGGGGTCGGTGCGCGGGGGAGAACGGCGCCGGGGGCGGTGCCGGGCCATGTCGGGGGATATCGAGAACGACCGTTCTCCATCGATGCGGCTACGATAGAGAACGCCCGTTCTCAACGTCAAGGAGCCACGATGCCCGCCGCCGTCACCGAGGAACAGAACCGCCTGGACCGCGCGGCGCTCCTGGACGCGGCGGAGACGCTGTTCTACGCGCACGGCATCCAGGCGGTCGGCATGGACCGGGTCCGCGAGGCCTGCGGACTGCCCCTGAAGCGGATCTACCGGCTCTTCGCGACCAAGGAGGACCTGGTCGTCGCCGTGCTCAGGCACCGCGACCGGCGCTGGCGCGCGGACCTCGCCGCCCACGTGGAGAGCGTCCCGGACCCCCGCGCACGGGTGCTCGCGGTCTTCGACTGGCTCGCCGCGTGGTTCGCCGAACCCGGCTTCCGCGGCTGCGCCTGGATCAACGCCCACGGCGAACTCGGCTCGTCGTCCGAGCCGGTCCTGGCGGAGGTCCGCGCCCACAAGCGGGCCTTCCACGACCAGCTGGCGGCCTGGGTCCGCGCCACCGGCACCCCGGTCGCCGAACCGGTCTTCCTGCTCGCCGAGGGAGCCATCGTCACCGCGGCCGTCACCGGCGACCCGGCACCGGCGCGGCACGCGCGGGCGGCGGTGGAGAGGCTGCTCGGGGACGCCCCCGCGAGCCCGGCATGATCCGGACGAGCGGCCCTGGCCAGGGCCTGCCTTCGGTCTTGATCATGTGGCGGGGCGGGAGCGGTCCCGCTGGAGGCGTTCCGTCGGCCCGTCGCGGCGCCGAGCCGGATGCCATCGTTACGGCCACCGGAAGATAGTAGCCATGGACATAGTAGCCATGTAATCTATTGGCATGAGCAAGGGTTCGCCGGGCCCCACGCCCGGTTTCCTGGTATGGCGGCTCGCCAACAAGTGGCGCGTCGCGGTCGATCGCGCGATGGCTCCGCTGGGCCTCACCCACGCGCAGTACTCACTGCTCGCGTCACTGCACGGCATGCAGCGCGCCGGCGAGCGGCCCAGTCAGCGCCGACTCGCCGACCACACCGGCCTGGAGGCGCTGTATGTCTCGAAGCTGGCTCGCGCCCTGGAGTCGGCCGGCCTGATCGAGCGCGCCCGTGATCCCCGCGACCCGCGCGCCGTGCAGCTCGCCCTCACCGAGCAGGGCCAGGCCGTCGTGCGGCAAGCCATCGTGGTGGTCCAGGACCTGCTTCAGCAGTTGCTGGAGCCGCTCGGCGGCCTCGACGCCCCGGGGACGCACGCGTTCACCGACCAGCTGACGACCCTGCTCGACGCACCTCTCGCTCCACCCGTACCGAACGACCAGAGCACTCAGGGGGCACCATCATGACCACCACCGAACCCGTCGCCAACGCCCGCGACCTCGCGCTGGCCCACTACGCCGCCCGCGGCGTCCTGGAGCACGTCCTGGCCCGGCACGGCATCACGTTCCAGCAGCAGATCGCCCTGCGCACCGCCCTCACCGCCGGCACTCCACAGACACCGGACGATCTCGTCGCCCAGATCCAGGCCTCCCTCAAGACCGATCCGGCCGACATCCGTGCCACTCTCGACGAACTGCTCGCCAAGCAACTGCTTGATGCGGACGGCCCGCACCTTCGTCCCACGGACACAGGGCGCAAGCTGTTCGCCGCCGTCGGCGCGGAGACCGCCCCTGTCAGCGCCCGCATCTGGGGCGGAATACCCGCTGCCGACCTGACCGCCGCCGGCCGCGTCCTCGCCCTGGTCACCGAGCGCGCCAACGCGGAGCTTGCGGCGCTGACCGCCTGACCGGCGGTCAGAACGAGCGCGAGCGGGCGGCATCGGCATACAGGCCCTAGAGGATCACATGGGGCAGGAAGCGGGCGTACCCGTCGGTGACCAGGCCGGTGGACTCGCGGATGCCGAGGCCCGCGGGTTCGTCCCGGACCACCCAGGCGCCCAGGACCACGTGGTTGCCGTCGAAGGCGGGCAGGGGGGCCAGCTGCTGGTAGCAGCAGGCCTCGTCACGCACGACGCCCGGCGATCCCGGCTCGTGGACCGTGACGCCCTCGCCCTCGCGGCCGAGGAGGGGCTTGGCCACGTAGCCGGCCGTGCGGGTCAGCTCGCGGGGGCCGTCCAGGTAGGCGGGCAGGAGGTTCGGGTGGCCGGGGTACAGCTCCCAGAGGACCGCCAGGAGCGCCTTGTTGCTCAGGAGCATCTTCCAGGCCGGTTCGATCCACAGGGTGCTGCCGGTGCCGCCGCCGTTGTCCAGGGTCTCCAGGACGTGTCCGCCGAAGGCGTCGGTGGTGAGCCACTCCCAGGGGTACAGCTTGAAGATGCCGCGGATGAAGCGGAGCCGGTTGTCGACGAAGCGGCCGGAGAGGCTGTCCCAGCCGATCTCCTCCATGGCCAGCCAGTCGGTGGCGAGACCGGCCTGCTCGGCGGTCTCCTTCAGGTAGGCGACCGTCATCAGGTCCTCGCCGAGTTCGTCGGCCGAGGAGTGCGCGAAGTGCAGCGGGCTGCCCGGGGGCAGCAGCGCGGACTGGGCGCGCCAGGCGTCGACCAGGCGTTCGTGCAGGGAGTTCCACTGGTCCGCGCCGGGGAAGTGGTCCTCCATCCAGAACCACTGCGGGGAGGCGGCCTCCACCAGCGAGGTCGGGGTGTCGGCGTTGTACTCCAGCAGCTTGGCCGGTCCCGTGCCGTCGTAGCGCAGGTCGAAACGGCCGTAGACGGAGGGGAGTTCGGCACGGCGGTGCCAGGCCTCGGTGACTGCGGCGGCCACCCGCGGGTCCGTGATGCCGAGGTCCGCGAGGCGGTTCTCGGACACGATGTGCCCGGCGGCGGCCAGGCACATGCGGTGCAGCTCCTCGACGGTCTCCTCCAGCGCCTCCACCTCCTCCAGGGTGAAGACGTAGTAGGCGCTCTCGTCCCAGTAGGGGCGCAGCGAGCCGTCGGGGTGGCGGGTGAGCGGGTAGACCAGGCCCTGCGCCTCCACGGTCTGCTGCCAGCCGGGGCGGGGGGTGGTGGTACGGCGTTCCATGCGCGTGTTCCGGTCAGCCGCCGGAGCCGCCCTTGCCACCGCCGAAACCGCCACGGTGGACTCCGCCGCTTCCGCTGTGGTGGTCGTCGTCATCGCCGGACGAGCCGCCGCCCGAGCCCTTGCCGGGCTTGGTGAAGGAGCCGCCGTCGACCCAGCCGTTCTTCTCCTCGCCCTCGTAGTACCAGGCGGCGTCGGTCTTCTTCCTGACGGTCGTCTTCCCGCCCGTCTTCTTGCCCGCCGTCTTCCCGGAGGCGCCGGTGGTCTTGCAGTTCTTGTCCGGGACGACCTTGTACCCCTTGGCGAGGTTGTAGCTGTCCCGGTCGACGCAGCGCTTGTCCGGTTCGGACGAGCAGGCGGTGAGCGCGGCGGCCAGCAGGCCCACGCCGCCGAGGACGACCGTGCCGGAGCGCAGTGGTCGTCGTGTGCGGTCCATCGTGTGTCTCCCCCGTCGGATGCGGATGCCGTGTTCGGCGGCCAGCCTAGAGATCGGTGTGAGTGTTCCCCCCGGTGGGCCTTTCATCTGCCCCTCCCCTAGAGTCACTTCGTGCTGTTTGGAATGGTGTGCGCCCTTGGTGCGGCGGTCTGCTTCGGTACGGCGACGGTGTTGCAGGCGGTGGCCGCGCGGGCGGCGGGCGCCGAGGGGGGTGGCGGCGGGGACGCGGCGCTGCTGCTGCGGGCGCTGCGGCAGTGGCGGTACCTCGCCGGTCTCGCGCTGGACGGGCTGGGGTTCCTGCTCCAGATCGCGGCCCTGCGCTCGGTGCCGATCTACGCGGTGGGCGCCGCGCTGGCGGCCAGCCTCGCGGTGACGGCGGTGGTGGCGGCGCGGCTGCTGCGGGTCCGGCTGAGCGGGGTGGAGTGGGCCGCCGTGGGCGTGGTGTGCGCGGGGCTCGCGATGCTGGGCCTGGCCTCGGGCGCCGAGGGCGACCGGGGCGGGCCGGACTGGCTGCGGTACGCCATGGTCGCGGCGGCGGTGGGCGTGCTGCTGCTCGGCGGGGTCGGCGGGCGGCTGTCCGGCCGGACCCGGGCGCTGCTGCTGGGGCTCGGCGCCGGGTTCGGGTTCGGGGTGGTGGAGGTCGCGGTACGGCTGATCGACTCGCTGCGGCCGGGGCATCTGCTGGTCAACGCCGCCGTCTACGCGCTGCTGCTCGGTGGCGGCGCCGCGTTCCTGCTGCTCACCTCGGCCCTCCAGCGGGGCTCGGTGACGACCGCGACGGCCGGGATGGTGCTCGGCGAGACGATCGGCCCGGCCGCGGTGGGGGTGGTCTGGCTCGGGGACCGTACGCGGGAGGGGCTGGGGTGGCTCGCGGCGCTGGGCTTCGCTGTGGCCGTCGCGGGGGCGCTGGCGCTGGCACGGTTCGGGGAGGCACCGGCGGAATAGGCGCGTCTCGCGGGGCGGAGGCGGGGGGCGCTGGCGCCGGCACGGTTCGGGGAGGCACCGGCAGAGTAGGCGCGGTGCGCCTCACCGGGCGGAGGCGGGTGGCGCTTGCGCCCGCGCGGCTCGGGGAGGCGCCGGAGGGGTAGGTGCCGTGCGTCTCACGGGGCGGGGGTCCGGTTCGTCCGGCGGGCGCGGCGCACCATGTGGCTGTGCGCTCAGTTCCCCGCGCCCCTGTTTCGCCCGGCCCTTATCAAGGCAGCACCCGGCACAGCGCCTCCAGCGCTCCCGCCCACGCGCTGTCCGGCGGGGTGCCGTAGCCCACGACCAGGGCGTCCAGGGGCTCGGTGACGGCCTCGGGGTGGCGGTGGTAGGTGAGGCCGTGCAGGGCCAGGCCCTGCCATGCCGCGGCCTGGACCACCGACTCCTCCGTGCCGGGCGGGAGCCGCAGCACCGCGTGCAGGCCGGCCGCGATCCCCGTGACCTCCACCTCCGGTGCCCGCTCGGTGACGGCGGTGGCGAGGGCGTCGCGGCGGCGCCGGTAGCGCAGGCGGGAGGAGCGGACGTGGCGGTCGTACGCGCCGGAGGTGAGGAACTCCGCGAGGGTGAGCTGTTCCAGGACTCCGACGGTGTCGGCCTCGCCCTTGGCCCGCGCCGCCTCCGCGGCGAGGGCCGGCGGGAGCACCATCCAGCCCAGCCGCAGCCCGGGCGCGAGGGACTTGCTGGCCGTGCCGAGGTAGACGACCCGGTCGGGGGCGAGCCCCTGGAGGGCGCCGACGGGCTGGCGGTCGTAGCGGAACTCGCCGTCGTAGTCGTCCTCCAGGACCAGCCCGCCGGTGCGCCGGGCCCAGGCGACCACGGCGGCCCGCCGGTCGGGATGCAGGGCGGTGCCCATGGGGAACTGGTGCGCCGGGGTCAGCAGCACCGCGCCGGCGGTCCGCGGCACGACGGGATCGGTGCCCAGCGCGTCGTACGGCAGCGCGGGCGTGGCCATGCCCGCGCGGCGCAGCAGCGCCCAGTGGACGTCGAGGCCGTACGACTCCACGGCCACCGTCCGCACCCCGCGGGCCCGCAGCACCGTGCCGAGGAGGGTCAGGGCGTGCGAGAAACCCGCGGTGACCAGGATCGCGTCGGGGTCGGTGCGCACCCCGCGGGCGCGGGCGAGGTAGCCGGCGAGGGCGGTGCGCAGTTCGGGGCGGCCGCGCGGGTCGCCGTAGCCGAGGGCGTGGAAGGGGGCCGTGGCCAGGGCCCGGCGGGCGGCCTTCAGCCACTCGGTGCGCGGGAAGGCGGCGAGGTCGGGGGTGCCGGGGACGAGGTCGTGGAGCGGACGGGTGGGGGCGCGGTGGGAGGTCGCCGGGGCGGTGCCGGGGGGCCGTGCGGGGGCGGAGGGGGTGCCGGTGCCGGGGGGCGTGCCGGGTGCCACTCGGGTGCCGGAGCCCTGGCGGGCCGTGAGCCAGCCCTCCGCGACCAGGTCGGCGTAGGCCTCGGCGACGGTGTTGCGGGCGATGCCGAGGTCGGCGGCGAGGGAGCGGGAGGACGGCAGCCGGGTGCCGGGGGCGAGCCGGCCGGAGCGGACCGCGTCGCGCAGGGCGTCGGTCAGACCCCGGCGCAGGCCGCCCGAGCCGCTCGGTTCCAGGTGCAGGTCGACGCCCAGAGTGGCCCACGATTCCGCCATGGAAATGGACCATACTCCTGGGCTGCCTCGCTCCTAGGGTCGAGGCATGACCACTGCACAGGAAACCGTCACGTACGCCGCCGAAGAAGCCCCGCGCCTGCCCTGGACCGAGCACGCCCCCGACGTCTACAAGGCCATGGTCCGCCTGGACAGCGTCGCGAAGCGGGGACTGGACCCCAAGCTGTACGAGCTGGTGAAGATCCGCGCCTCGCAGCTCAACCACTGCGCGTTCTGCCTGGACATGCACACCAAGGACGCCCTCGCCGCCGGTGAGAGCGTCGAGCGGATCGTGCAGCTCAGCGCCTGGCAGGAGTCCCGGCACTTCTACACCGAGAAGGAGCTGGCCGCGATCGAGCTGACCGAGGCCGTCACCGTGCTCACGGACGGCTTCGTGCCGGAGGAGGTGTACGAGCGGGCCGCCGGGCACTTCGAGGGGGCCGAGCTGGCCCAGCTCGTCGCCGCGATCACGGTGATCAACGCCTGGAACCGGTTCGGCGTGACCTTCCGGATGACCCCGGGCCACTACCAGCCCGGCCAGCACGGATGAGCCGTGGCCCGGCGCGGGCCGTGGACGCGCCGGTGCCGGTCAGGACAGCCACTTCTTCCACACGGCGGGGTGGCTGTCCACCCACTTCTGGGCCGCCTCCTGCGGGTCCAGCTTCTGTTCGGCGATCATCAGGGAGACCTCGTTCTGGTCCTCGGTGGTCCACCGGAACTTCTTCAGGAAGGCCGCGGCCTTCCCGCCGGACTTCGCGAAGCCGGCGTTGAGGTACTTCTGGAGCGGGGTGTGCGGGTAGGAGCAGGCCACCTCGGCGGCGTCCGCGTCGCAGCCCTCCTTGTACGGCGGCAGCTTCACCTCCGTCATCGGCACCTTCTCGAACAGCCACTGGGGCGAGTACCAGTAGGTCAGGAAGGGCTTCTTGTCCTTGGCGAACTGCTTCATCTGGGTGATCTGGGCCGCCTCGGAACCGGCGAAGACCACCTGGTAGTCCAGCTTCAGGTTCTTCACCAGCGCCTTGTCGTTGGTGACGTAGGACGGGGAGCCGTCCATCAGCTGGCCCTTGCCGCCGCTCTCGGCGGTGCGGAAGAGCGAGGCGTACTTGTTCAGGTTCCGCCAGTCGGTGATGTCCGGGTGCTCCTTGGCGAGGTACGTCGGCACGAACCAGCCGATGTGCCCGGTCACCCCGAGGCCGCCGCCGCGGACGATCGTCTTCTTGTCCTGGACGTACCGCTTCTCCTGGTCCGGGTGGCCCCAGTCCTCCAGGAGGGCGTCGACCCGGCCCTGGCTGAGCGCGTCCCAGGCGGGCACTTCGTCGATCTGGACGGTGTCCACGCGGTAGCCGAGCTTGTGCTGGAGGATGTACTGGGCGACGGCCGCGTCGGACTGCGCGCCCACCCAGGACTGCACGGACAGGGTGACCGACTTCGTGCCCCCGGCGTTCGCGAAGGGCGATGCCTGCTTGGTCATGTCGGCGGCACCGCAGCCGGTCGCGGTCAGCAGCACCAGCGAGCCCACCAGGGCGGTCGTACGGCGTCGCATGTCAGGCTCCCTTCTTCGGGCGCCGCTCGGTCGGCTGGGTCACCCGGTCCAGCATCAGGCCCAGGCAGACGATGGCGGCACCGGCGACCAGGCCGGTCGCCAGGTCGCCCTGGGCGAGGCCGAAGGCGACGTCGTAGCCGAGGGCACCGCCGCCGACCAGGCCGCCGATGATGACGACGGCGAGGACCAGCACCACGCCCTGGTTGACGGCGAGCAGCAGCGCGCGCCGGGCCAGCGGTAGCTGGACCTGCCACAGCTGCTGGCGGCCGGTGGCGCCCAGCGAGCGCGCCGACTCCAGCGCGGCCTGGTCGACCTGGCGCAGACCCTGCGCGGTGATCCGGACGACGGCCGGCAGGGCGTAGACGACGGCCGCGGCGACGGCGGGGGCGCGGCCCACGCCGAACAGGGCGACGACCGGGATCAGGTACACGAACTGCGGCATCGTCTGGAAGACGTCCAGGACCGGGCGCAGGACGCGTTCGACGCGGTCGCTGCGGGCGGCGGCGATGCCGGTCGCGAAGCCCAGGACGAGGGTGACGGCGACGGCGGCCAGCACCTGGGAAAGGGTGTCGAGCGACGGCTCCCAGACGCCGAGGACACCGATCGCGGCCATGGCGAGGACGGCGGTCAGCGCGGTGCGCCAGGTGCCGATCAGCCAGGCCAGGGCGGCGACGACGAGCAGCACCGACCACCAGGGCAGCCACTGCAGGCCGTCGCGTACGGGGTCCAGGACCCAGGTGGTGAAGTGGCCCGCCCAGTCGGCGGTGCCGCCGACGACCGGGACGCCGGAGTACAGGTGGGCGGTCATCCAGTCGACGGCCCGGTTGACCGGCTCGGCGATGCCCAGGGTCCAGCCGCCGGGCCAGTCCGGCGCGCCGAGGAGGCGGGTGGCGAGGGCGACGGCCACGGTGACGGCGAGGGCGTACGGCCAGCCGATCGTGCGGGGCCGGGTCGTGCCGTCCCCGGCGGCGGCGGTCACGCGGTCCAGGACGACCGCGAGCAGCACGATCGGGATGCCGGCCGCGAGGGCGGCACCGACGTCGACCGAGGCGAGGGCCTGGTAGACGCGGTCGCCGAGGCCGCCGGCGCCGATGACGGCGGCGATCACGGCCATGGACAGCGCCATCATGATCGTCTGGTTGAGGCCGAGAAGGAGTTCCCTGCGGGCCAGCGGGATGCGGGCGGTCAGCAGCCGCTGGCGACGGGTCGCGCCGAGCGACTCCACGGCCTCCAGGACCTCGGGGTCGGCACCGCGCAGGCCGAGCGCGGTGAGGCGGGCCATCGGCGGGGCGGCGTAGACGACGGTGGCGAGGACGGCCGCGGGGACGCCGATGCCGAAGACCAGGACGACGGGGAGGAGGTAGGCGAAGGCCGGGAGCACCTGCATGGTGTCCAGGACCGGGCGCAGGGCGCGGTCCAGGCGGTCGGAGAGACCGGCGGCGAGACCGAGGAGCGCGCCGACGGCGACGGAGGCGAGGACCGCCACGACCATCAGCGCGAGGGTCTGCATGGTCGGCACCCACATGCCGAGGGCGCCGCAGGCGAGGAAGGCGACGGCCGCGCCGGCGGCCAGGCGGACACCGGCCACGCGCCAGGCGAGCAGCGCGGCGAAGGCCGTCACGCCTGCCCAGCCGGCGGCGAGGAAGGTGAGGTAGACGGCTCGTACGGCCCAGATGACGGCGTTGCTGACGTAGCCGAAGAAGTACAGGAACAGGGGGTGGCTGTCCCGGTTGTCGATGACCCAGTCGCTGGCGGCGGTGAGGGGCTTGTCGAGGTGGACGGTCAGCGCGTGCGGCCAGGAACCGTTGCCCCAGCGGTCGAGGAGCGGCAGGAGGACCGCGGTGAGGAGCGCGAGCAGGAGAAGCTTGCCCGCGGCCCGGCTTCTGAGGACGCGGGGTTTGCCCGTGCCGGAGGTCGGGACGGTGAGCGTTGCCATCAGACGGCCTCCGGGGCGGTGCTCGCCGGGGACTGGGGCGCTCGCCCGCGCCGGCGGGGTGCCGGCTGCTGCGGGACGGGCGCCGTCCTGGCGGCACGACCGCGCGCGGCCGCGTCGGGTGCGCCGCCTGCCGCCGCGGCGCCCACGCCCGCGACCACGCCGAGCAGCCGCTCGTGGTCCACGACGCCGAGGCAGCGGCCCTTGTCCATCACGCGGGCCGGTTCGCCGGCCCGGGCCACCGCCTCGATGGCCTCCGCGACCGTGGCCTCCGGGCGGATCGCCGGGCCGGTCTCCGTGTCGTCCGGGCAGAGCGGCCGCATGGCGGTGCGTGCCGTCATCACCTGTTCGCGCGGTACGTCCCGGACGAACTCGCGGACGTAGTCGTCGGCCGGGTCGCCGACGATCTCCTCGGGGGTGCCCAGCTGGACCACCTGGCCGTCGCGCATCAGGGCGATGCGGTCGCCGAGTTTGAGGGCCTCGGTGAGGTCGTGGGTGATGAAGACCATCGTGCGGCCCTCTTCGCGGTGCAGGCGGGTGACCTCGTCCTGCATGTCGCGCCGGATGAGGGGGTCCAGCGCGCTGAACGGCTCGTCGAAGAGCAGCACTTCGGGGTCCACGGCCAGCGCCCGGGCGAGGCCCACCCGCTGGCGCTGGCCGCCGGAGAGCTGGCCGGGGCGGCGCTTCTCCATGCCGCCCAGGCCGACCTTGGCGACGAACTCGGCGGCGCGATCGCGGCGTTCGGACTTGCCGACGCCCTGGATCTCCAGGCCGTAGGCGACGTTGTCGAGGACCGTGCGGTGCGGGAGGAGGCCGAAGTGCTGGAAGACCATCGCGGCCCGGTGCCGGCGCAGTTCGCGCAGACGGGCCTTGTCCATCGCGCGGACGTCCTCGCCGTCGATGGCGATCGTGCCCGCCGTCGGTTCGATCAGACGGGTCAGGCAGCGGACGAGGGTGGACTTGCCGGAGCCGGACAGGCCCATCACGACGAAGACCTCGCCCTTGCGGACGTCGAAGGAGACGTCCCGGACGGCGGCCGTGCAGCCGGTGCGGGAGCGGAGTTCGCCGGGGGTCAGCGCGGCGAGTGCGGGGTCCTCGGGGACGCGCTCGGGCCGGGGGCCGAACACCTTCCACAGTCCGGACACCGAGAAGACGGACTCGGTCGTGGTGGGCGGCTTGCGGGTGGGGACGGTGAGACTCATCGGTCACCTCCGATCAGGTCGACGGCCTTCTCCCCGACCATGAGCACCCCGATCATCGGGTTCACGGCGGTCATGGTCGGGAAGACGGACGCGTCGGCGATGCGAATGCCTTCGAGGCCCCGGATCCTCAGCTCGGGGTCGACTACGGCGAGTTCGTCGTCGGCGGCGCCCATCCTGCAGGTGCCGGCCGGGTGGTAGACGGTGTGCGCGACCTTGCGGGCGTACTCGCTCAGCTCGGCGTCGCCGAGGATCTCGGGGCCGGGGCAGACCTCGCGCTTGAGCCAGCCGGCCAGCGGCTCGGTCCTGGCGATCTCACGGGCGATGCGGATGCCGTCGACGAGGGTCCGCGCGTCGTAGTCGTCCTCGTCGGTGAAGTAGCGGAAGTCGAGCGCCGGCTTGACGGCGGGGTCGGCGCTGATCAGGTAGAGACGGCCGCGGCTCTTCGGCTTGGGGATGTTCGGGGTCATCGAGACGCCGTAGCGCGGGCGTTCGTAGCCGAGGCGCTCCGGGTTGTCGGTGAACGGGATCTGGTAGAAGTGGAACATCAGGTCCGGGCCCGCGTGCGCGGGGTCACGGCGCACGAACAGGCCCGCGTCGGAGTCCATCGCGGAGTTCTCCGGGATCGGGCCGTGGGTCTCCCAGACGATGACCGACTCGGGGTGGTCGAGCAGGTTCTCGCCGACGCCCGGCAGGTCGTGGACGACGGGGATGCCGAGCGCCTCGAGGTCCCCGGCGGGGCCGATGCCCGAGTGGAGCAGCAGGCGCGGGGAGTCGACGGCGCCCGCGCACAGGACGACCTCCTCGCGGGCGCGGACCAGCAGTTCCTCGCCGTCCTTGGTGCGCACGCGGACGCCCTCGGCGCGGGTGCCGTCCAGCTCCAGCCGGTACGCCCAGGTCTCCAGGAAGATGCGGAGGTTGGGGCGTTCGTCCATCACCGGGTGCAGGTACGCCACGGACGCCGAGGAGCGCTTGTTGGTCTCGGGGTGGTAGGCGAGGTCGAAGAAGCCGACGCCTTCGGTGAACGGCTCGCGGTTGAAGCCCTCGACGCGGGGTACCCCGAGCGCCGACCGGGCCGCGTCGACGAAGTCGCGGGCGATGGCGTTCCGGTCCTTCTCGTCGACGGAGACGATGTTGTTCTTGAGGCGGGCGAAGTAGGCCTCCATGGGGACCGCGCCCCAGCCCTTGGCGCCGGCCTCCTCCCACTCGTCCCAGTCGGAGGGCAGGGGCTTGAACGAGATGAGGGTGTTGTGCGAGGAGCAGCCGCCGAGGACGCGGGCGCGGCTGTGCCGGATGTGGGAGTTGCCGCGGGGCTGTTCCACCGTCGGGTAGTCGTAGTCGAGCTCGCCGCCGAGCAGGCCCATCCAGCGGCGCAGGGTGAGGACGTCGTCGCGGCCGACGTCGCTCGGGCCGCCCTCGATGACGGCGACGGTGACGTCGGGGTCCTCGGTGAGGCGGGAGGCGATGACGGAGCCCGCCGTGCCGCCGCCGATGACGACGTAGTCGTAGACGTGGGTGGTGTGGGACATGGGGATGCTGCTCCAGGTGGGGACGTACTGCTTGCGGGACGGGGCTCAGCCGGCGAACCAGCGCACCGGCTCGGGCGCGAGGTTCTGGTAGACGTGCTTGGTCTCGCGGTACTCGGCGAGGCCGGCGGGGCCCAGCTCGCGGCCGGTGCCGCTCCTGCCGAAGCCGCCCCACTCCGCCTGCGGCAGGTAGGGGTGGAAGTCGTTGATCCAGACGGTGCCGTGGCGCAGCCGGGCGGCGACCCTGCGGGCCCGGCCGGCGTCACGGGTCCAGACGGCGCCCGCGAGGCCGTACTCGGTGTCGTTGGCGAGGCGGACGGCCTCTTCCTCGGTGCGGAAGGTCTCGACGGTGAGGACCGGGCCGAAGACCTCCTCGCGGACGACCCGCATCTCGCGGTGGCAGGCGTCGAGGACGGTCGGCTCGTAGAAGTAACCACCCTCGGGGCGCTGCGGCAACGGTTCCGGCCGTTTGCCGCCACAGCGCAGTACGGCGCCCTCTTCGAGCGCGGAGGCGACGTACGCCTCGACCTTGGCGCGCTGCTGCTCGGAGACGAGCGGGCCGCACTCGACGCCCTCCTCGGTGCCGCGGCCCAGGCGGATCTTCGCGGCGCGGCGGGCGAGTTCGGCGACGAAGCGCTCGCTGACCGGCTCCTCGACGATGAGGCGGGCGCCGGCCGAGCAGACCTGGCCGCTGTGGATGAAGGCCGCGTTGAGGGCCTGGTCGACGGCGGTGTCGAAGCCCTCCTCGGTGGCGCAGGCGTCGGCGAAGACCACGTTGGGGTTCTTGCCGCCGAGTTCCAGGGCGACCTTCTTGACGGTGGGCGCGGCGGCCTGGGCGACCTTGGTGCCGCTGACCAGGCCGCCGGTGAAGGAGACCATGTCGACGTCGGGGTGCTCGGCGAGCCGGGCGCCGACCGTGTGGCCGGGGCCGGTGACGAGGTTGGCCACGCCCGCGGGCAGGCCGGCCTCGGCCAGCAGCTCGATCAGCGCGATGGTGGTCATCGGGGTGATCTCGCTGGGCTTGATCACGAAGGTGTTGCCGGCGGCGAGCGCCGGGGCGACCTTCCAGCTGGCCTGGAGGAGCGGGTAGTTCCAGGGGGTGATCAGCGCGCAGACGCCGACCGGCTCGTGGACGACCACGCTGTGGATGTCGGGCGAGCCCGCGTCGACGACCCGGCCTGGGGCCTCGGCGGCGACCAGGTCGGCGAAGTAGCGGAAGGCGTCGGCGACACAGTCGATGTCGACGCGGCCCTCCTCGGCGGTCTTGCCCGCGTCCCGGCTCTCCAGCAGGCCGAGTTCCTCGCGGTCGCGCACCAGCAGGTCGGCGACCCGGCGCAGCAGGGCGGCGCGCTCGGCGACCGGGGTGCGCGGCCAGGGCCCTTCGTCGAAGGCGTGCCGGGCGGCGGCCACCGCGCGTTCGGCGTCCTTCTCGTCGCCCTCGGCGACCACGGCGAACGGCCGGGCGTCCGCGGGGTCGAGGATCTCCCGGGTCGCGCCGGAGATCGCCGCCAGCCACTCGCCGCCCGCATGGATGGTCGCGCGGCCGTGTCGTTCCGTTCTGTCCGCCATGATCGGTGCTGCCTTCCGTTTCTGATCCGTTCCCCTGCGTGACGGAGCCGTCTCGGCTGGGGACCGTCGCCGCCTGCCCGGGGGCCGTGCGTCGCATGCGCAATCGGTGGCCGAAAGTGCGCTGCGTCACTGAAAATGCGGCTGAAAAGCGACAAACGTAGGGTGAGAAGGGGCGTCGGAAGGTGGCGCGATGGCTCACGGATCGCGACTCTGTGCGGGGGCAAGCATCACCGCGGCCCTGCTGACCCCGCTCGCACTGCCGGATACGGCCCCCGCCGCGCCCGCCACGGCTTCCGCTCCGACCGCCACGGCACCCGCTCCGCCGGCCGCGGCACGTTCCGGTTCCGGCGGCCCGCAGACCCCCGCCCGCGACGGCCCGAGCGCCCGCGCCCTGGCGGACGAGGCCCGCGGCCATCTGCTCAGGGCACGCTCGGTGCGCGTCAGGTTCACGGATCACCGTGCCCGTGACGACCGGAGCGCCCCGGCCTCGCTGGAGCTGGCGCTCGACCGCGGCGGCAACTGCGTGGGCAGGCTGGTCATGGGCGACGGCGGCGGCAGCGTCGCCCTGGTCAAGCGGGGCGACCAGGTGTGGATGAAGCCGGACACCGCGTTCTGGAAGGCGCAGCTGCCGGACCACCAAGGCGATGCCGTGGTCGCGCGTCTGAAGAACCGCTATCTGCACGGCTCCACGAAGCAGGGCGCGCTGCGGGGCTTGTCCGGCACCTGCGACCTGGCCGCCTTCCAGAAGGAGGCCGCCGCCGAGTCGTCCCCGGACACCGCGCTGACCGAGGGCAAGGAGACGAGGATCGGCGGCACGAAGGTGATCCCGCTGACCGGCACCGAGCACGACGGGAGGAGGATCACCCTCTACGTCACCGCGGCCGGCCCGCACCGCCTGGTCCGGGCCACGCACCAGGGCGCCGGCACCGACCAGGACCTGACCTTCACGGGCTACGACGAGCCGGTCCCGTCCGCCACTCCGGCCCCGGCGCAGTCCGTGGACTTCTCCGAACTCCAGCGCGCACTGGGACGGACCTGACCGACGGGGCGTCAGTTCCCGTGCAAGGCCGCGCGGGAGGGCAGGGAGGGGGACAACGAACGAGGTCCCCCTCCGCCGTCGCGGAAGGGGACCTCGTACATGGAGCGCCGGGCAGGCCTTGCACCTGCATCTCCCCGCAGGAAGCGGGGCGTCTTTCCTTGGACCACCAACGCATCACCTGGTGCCGGGTTTTCCGGCGGCCGGTGCGTGATCAACTATAGCGCACCGGCGCCGGGTCGCACCACGTCGGATCAGATGAGGCCGAGGCCGCGGACCGCCTCGCGCTCCTCCTCGAGCTCCTTGACGGAGGCGTCGATGCGGGCGCGGGAGAACTCGTTGACGTCCAGGCCCTGGACGATCTCGTACTTGCCGTCCTTGCAGGTGACCGGGAAGGAGGAGATCAGGCCCTCCGGGACGCCGTAGGAGCCGTCCGACGGGATGCCCATGGAGGTCCAGTCGCCGTCGGCGGTGCCGTTGACCCAGGTGTGGACGTGGTCGATCGCGGCGTTGGCGGCGGAGGCGGCGGAGGACGCGCCACGGGCCTCGATGATCGCCGCACCGCGCTTGGCGACGGTCGGGATGAACTCCTCGGCCAGCCACTTCTCGTCGTTCACGACCTCGGCGGCGTTCTTGCCGGCGACCGTGGCGTGGAAGATGTCCGGGTACTGGGTGGCGGAGTGGTTGCCCCAGATGGTGAGCCGCTTGATGTCGGAGACGCTGCTGCCCGTCTTCTTCGCCAGCTGGGTCAGGGCGCGGTTGTGGTCCAGACGGGTCATCGCGGTGAAGCGCTCGGCCGGGACGTCCGGGGCGGCGGCCTGCGCGATGAGCGCGTTGGTGTTGGCCGGGTTGCCGACGACGAGGACCCTGATGTCGTCCGCCGCGTGGTCGTTGATGGCCTTGCCCTGCGGCTTGAAGATGCCGCCGTTGGCCTCCAGCAGGTCACCGCGCTCCATGCCCTTGGTACGCGGACGGGCCCCCACCAGCAGGGCCACGTTGGCGCCGTCGAACGCGACGTTCGGGTCGTCGGTGATGTCGATGCCCTGGAGCAGCGGGAAGGCGCAGTCGTCCAGCTCCATCGCCGTGCCCTCGGCGGCCTTGAGGGCCGGGGTGATCTCAAGGAGGCGCAGGCGGACCGGCACGTCCGCGCCGAGCAGCTGGCCCGAGGCGATGCGGAAGAGCAGGGCGTAACCGATCTGGCCGGCCGCGCCGGTGACGGTGACGTTCACGGGAGTGCGGGTCATGGCGTTCTCCGTATGACAGCTGGCGGTGGGGCGTCCCTGCCCCGGGCGGATGATCGATCTCTTGGCGTCAAGAGAGATCCAGCGGTCAGGCTATCGCGCATCCGGCAGGTGAGACGTCCGGGGCTGTGTGGCTCACCCCACAAGGGGATCAGGGGGACGTATCACCTGCCGGGCGCGGTGCGGAGGGGTGCGAAAAGGCGGCCGTCCGTCCGGGAGAGGGAGGGACGGAGACGGCCGCCGGTGGGGGTGCCGGCGTGCCGGACTCCCGTGGGGGGAACACCGGTCGCGTGCCCAGGATTCGGCCGGGTATGCGCCGCCTCCGGAAATTCCCCTTCCGCTTCTTCCGCCCCGCCGCCCCCGGCCGCCGCGCTCAGTCGGTGCAGCCGGTCTCGCCCGAGGCGAGCGTGGCGCAGGCCGTGGCCTGTGCCGGGTCGTGCACGGCGACCATCGGGGTGTAGCCGATGGTGTCTCCCACGGCGGTGATGTCACCCGTCTGGCGGACCTTGCCCACGGTCACCCGTACGGTGTCGCCCGGTGCGCCGCTGGTGATCCGGCCCCAGGCCGTGCCACACACCTTGCTGTAGCGGACCTCCAGGGTGGTGGTGCCGACGGTGGCGGTCTTCGCGGTGCTCACCAGGTCGCCGCTGCACCCCATGGTCTCCGCGTCCTTGCCGGTGCAGGAGGCGCCGACACACTTCACGCCGGGGGGCGGGCTCGGCCGTGCCGGGGCGGACGGAGAGGGTGACCTACGGGCACCCGCGTCCGTCCCGTCCCGATGGGTGAGGAAGAAGACCCCGGCGATGAGCACGCCGACCCCGACGAGTCCCGCGAAGAACATCACCACTTGCTGCCGGTGCACGGACCACCGCCGGCCTCCGGCGGCTCCGCCGGGGATACCCGGGGTGCGGCCGGGGGTGGCCGGGGTGCGGAGGGCGGTGGTCGGGGCACCTGCGGCGGGGCCCGGGGTGCGGGGAGGCACGGCCGGGGTTCTGACGGTGAGGCCCGGGGGCCAGACGGAGGTGTTCGGGCCTCCGCCGGCGGCGTCCGGGAACCGGGCGGGCGCGCCCGGTGCTCCGGCAGTCGGGCCCGGGGTCCGGGCGGGCGTGTCCGGGCTGGGGGGCGAGGAGGGCGGAGTCCGCGCCGGGCCCGGCCGGGCGCTCGCCTTCGACGGACCCCGGTAACCGGCCACTCCCCAGGAGTTCTTGACGGGCGGATCGTCATCGCCGGACGCGGTACGGGAATCAGCGGGGGACGTCGCGCTCACGTCAGCGGGGGACGCGGTGCCGGTGCCGTCAGCGGGGGACGCGGTGCCGGTGCCGTCACCGGCGTCCGGGCCGGCGTCCGGGCCGGTGTCCGGCGCCGTACCCCGGCCGCTCTCCCCCGCCGTGGCCGAGCCGTCGCCGCCGTCCCCGTCGCCGCCGGTGCCCGTGCCGTCCCGCGCGCCGGCGCGGTTTCCGGGGGCCTCCGAGGCGGTCGGCTGGGCCGGGATCTTCGGCGGGACAGCGGCGGGACCGGCGATCCCCAGCGCGGCCGCGAGGCCACCGCCCTCACCCGCACCGGCACCCTTCCGGCCGCCCGACCCCCCGGACACGCTCCCGGCCACACCGACGGACGTGCCCCCGGCGGCCCCCGCGGCCCTGCTCCCGGCCGCTGCGCCGGCCGGCCGCGCGGACTTGACCCCGGCCACACCGGCCGCTCCCGCGGACGCGCCCCCGGACGCAACGTCAGCCGGCCCCCCGGCCCGGCTCCCGGTCGCTCCGCCGCGCGTCCCGGCGCCGCCAGTCGGGGCCGTCGGTTTCGGTGCGGGTACGGGTGCCGTCTTCTTCGTCGGGTGGGCCAGGTCGCCCAGGGCCGCCCGGGAGCCGGTGATGTCGATGGCCTGGAGCGTGTGGTCGTCGTCCGACTCCGCCCGGGTCCAGGAGCGTTCGGCCCTTTCCCACAGGGCGGTCAGGGGGCCGGGGTCGGCGCCCGTGGCCTCGGCGAGGGCGATGACCGCGCCCTTCGGGGCGAGGAGCCGGCCGCCCAGATAGCGCTCCCAGGACGTCTTGCCGTAGCCCGTGCGGTCGGCCAGGGCCGCCGTGTTCAGGCCACCGCGGTCGGCCAGTTGCCGCAACCGGACGGTGAACTCCCTCATCTGCGGGTCCAGATCCTCCGGCAGGGCTTTCCACCGAGGCATCGCCTACCCCCTCTTCCCCTCTTCCCCCGTCTTCCTTGCAGGTCGCGCGGTACGCGCTGACCAAAAGGATGCCAGGGCGGCGGTCAACCGCCAGGGGTGACCAGCCCCGTCTCGTACGCCAGCACCACCGCCTGCGCCCGGCTGCCGAGACCGAGCTTGGTCATGGTGCGGTTGAGGTGGGTCTTGACGGTGGCCTCGCTGATGAAGAGGCGGTCGGCGATCTCCAGGTTGGACAGGCCCCGGGCGGTGAGCCTGAGGACCTCCACCTCGCGGGAGGTGAGCACGCCCAGGTCGGGCGGTGGCGCGGTGTCGGCGGGCGCCTGCTGGCGGGCGAAGGCCTCCACCAGGCGCCGGGTGACGCTGGGGGCGAACAGGGCGTCCCCGCCGTCGATTGCCGTGACCGCCGCCAGCAGCCGCTCGGGGCCGGAGTCCTTCAGCAGGAAACCGGAGGCACCGGCGCGCAGCGCGCCGTACACGTACTCGTCGAGGTCGAAGGTGGTCAGCACCAGGACCCGGGGCGGCCGTTCGGCGGCCTCGGCGAGGATCCGTTCGGTGGCCTCGATCCCGTTCACGCCGGGCATCCGGATGTCCATGAGGACGACGTCGGGCCGGGTCTCGGCGGCGAGCCGTACGGCCTGCTCGCCGTCCTTCGCCTCGCCCACGACCTCGAAGCCGGGCGCGGCGTCGAGCAGGCCGACGAGTCCGGCGCGGATGAGGAACTGGTCGTCCACGACGAGCACTCTGATCATTCCGTACGGTCGTCCCCCCGGCCGTGTCCCGTCCCTACCGCTCCGCCTCCCGCGCAGCCCCGCGGTCGCGTTCGGCGGCCGAGGTCGGCAGGGTCAACCGGACCTCGTAGCCGCCCTCGGTGCGTGGGCCGACACTGATCGTCCCGCCGTAGAGCGTGGCCCGCTCCCGCATGCCAATCAAGCCGTGACCGCCCCCTGTGGGCATTCTGTCCGGATCCGCCCCCTCGCCGTCGTCGGTGACGCGGACGGTCAGCTCGTGGGCTCCGTACCGCAGTTCCACGCGCGCGTGTGCGGGCCCGGCGTGTTTGAGGGCGTTGGTGAGGGCCTCCTGGACGACGCGGTAGGCGCACAGTTCGACACCGGGCGGCAGCGGGCGGGCGGTGCCCTCGACCCGGAGGTCCACGGGCAGGCCACCGGTCCTGACCCGGTCGACGAGTTCGCCGAGCCGGGCCAGGGTGGGCATGGGGGCCCGCTGCGGGGCCTCGGGGTCCTCCTCGCGCAGTACCTGGAGCATGCGGCGCAGTTCGTCCAGGGCCTCGCGGCTGGTGTCGGCTATGGTGCCGAGCGCGCCGCGCGCCTTGGCGGGGTCGGTGTCGAAGACGAACCGGGCGAGGCCGGCCTGCACCGAGATGACCGACATGTGGTGGGCGACGACGTCGTGCAGTTCGCGGGCGATCCGGCCGCGTTCCTCGGCGACCGCGCGGCGGGCCCGCTCGGCGTGTTCGGCGCGCAGCCGCAGGGTGAGTTCGGCGCTGCGGCGCGCCAGGTACCCGAACCAGACGAGCACCGAGCTGTAGAGCAGGGCCTGGCCGACCACGGACGGCATGGAGGGGCTGTGGCTGACCAGGCCGGCGTACACCCAGATCGCCGAGGCGCAGGCGGCGCAGGCCAGGGCCGTGCGCGGCGGGCGGACGGAGGCCACGGTGTACAGGGCGAGCATGGCGCCGAAGGTGCACACGACCGGCCAGTAGCCGAGGCTGATGTAGCAGGTGGCGGCGGTCTCGACGACCGCGAAGACGGCGAGGGGGCGGCGGCCGCGCAGGGCGACCGGGAGGTGGGCGAGGGCGACGAGGGCGTAGGCACGGGCGTCGAGTTCCAGCCATCCCTGCGACTGTGACTCCTGCCCGACCAGGACGGCCACCACGGCCATGGCCACCGCGATCAGCGTGTCGACGACGAGCGGGCGGGGGGTCCTCGGTCGCATCGCCGCAGGGTAACCCGCGCGGCCGGACCCGGGAGTCAATCGCGCGCGGTACCGCGGAAGTTGCAGCCCCCGGTCGCCGTACCCCCTGGGGTGGCAGGGCGGTTCGGCCCGGGGGCGGAGGCGGTGCGCGGCGGACGGCCGTAGTGTCGGGGCCGGGGGACGGCGGTGGCCCGCGTCCCCGGGGGAGACGCGGGCCACCTGCCGTACCGTGCGCGCTACTTGTCGAGCGTGAAGTGCAGGGTGTCCTTGAGGAACGGGATCTGGAGCCACGGGTCGGGCTGGGCCATCATCGCGAGCAGCACGATGGCCAGGCCGAGGACGCCGTAGGTGACGATGTCCGTGAAGCGGGAGCGGACGGCGAGCATGCCGACGCCGGGCAGCATCCAGCGCATGACGGCCCCGGCCAGCAGGCCGGCGCCGATCAGCAGGGTGCCGTAGCGGAACACGCCGAGCGCGGTCAGCAGCAGGCCGAGCGCCACCGCCGACAGCACGACGAGCAGGGGCCACTGCCGGGCGGGCGCCGGGGCGTCGCCGGGCGCGGCCCGGCCGCCGCCCTCGGGGCGTGCGGTGTCCCTGGTGAACAGCGGGAAGCGGCGGGTGACGCGGCGCGGGCGCCCCTCGGCGTCGGGGGCGCTGATCGCGTCGCGCACGGTCGGCTCCGCGGGCCCGCGGGTGTCCTCAGCCGGCACTGCGCTCCGCCGCCTCGACCACGTTGACCAGCAGCAGGGCCCGGGTCATCGGGCCGACGCCGCCGGGGTTCGGGGAGATCCAGCCGGCCACCTCGGTCACGTCCGGGTGGACGTCGCCGACGATCCTGCCCTCGGCGTTGCGGGAGACGCCGACGTCCAGGACGGCCGCGCCCGGCTTGACGTCCTCGGCGCGGATCAGGTGCGGGGAGCCGGCCGCGGCGATGATGATGTCGGCGCGCTTCAGGTGCGCGGAGAGGTCGCGGGTGCCGGTGTGGCACTGGGTGACGGTGGCGTTCTCGCTGCGCCGGGTGAGCAGCAGCGGCATCGGGCGGCCGATGGTGACGCCGCGGCCGACGACGACGACCTCGGCGCCCTTGATCTCCACGCCGTGGCGGCGGAGCAGGGTGAGGATGCCGTTGGGGGTGCAGGGCAGCGGGGCCGGCTCGTTCAGCACGAGGCGGCCGAGGTTCATCGGGTGCAGGCCGTCGGCGTCCTTGGCCGGGTCCATCAGCTCCAGCACGCGGTTCTCGTCGATGCCCTTGGGCAGCGGCAGCTGGACGATGTAGCCGGTGCAGGCCG
Organism: Streptomyces sp. NPDC047841; assembly: GCF_040704085.1. Lineage (NCBI taxonomy): Bacteria > Bacillati > Actinomycetota > Actinomycetes > Kitasatosporales > Streptomycetaceae > Streptomyces > Streptomyces sp. NPDC047841. The sequence goes on along the minus strand of NZ_JBEYRP010000002.1, from coordinate 279,471 downwards.
GGTCCTCGTTCAGCTCGCGGACGACCGCCTCGATCTCCTCCTGGGAGGCGGTGGCGGGCAGTTCGCGCTGGATGGAGGCGATGCCCACCTGGGCGCAGTCGCGGTGCTTGCCGGCGACGTACTTCTGGCTGCCGGGGTCGTCCCCGACCAGGATCGTGCCGAGTCCGGGCGTGACGCCCTTCTCCTTCAGCGCCGCCACGCGGGCGGTCAGATCGGACTTGATCTCGGCTGCGGTGGCCTTGCCATCGAGAATCTGGGCGGTCATGGTCCCATCCTCGCGGATGACCCGGCCCCGGTTCCAATCCGGGTGTCACGGCATGATCAGCGATGTTGCACTTGCACAACGCCTGACGCCCCCGGCTGGACAAGTAAGAGGCTGTTAAAGAACGATGACCGGACAGTGCCGCGGGCAGTACCGGGGGGACGGACCGCATCTGTAGAACTTCCTCCGAACCGTGCCGCGCGTCGTCCCCGCACTTGAGCAGACGGAGGAAGACCGCCATGAGCTTTGGCGACCCCAACAACCCCTACGGCCCGCCGCAGGGCCAGCAGGGCCAGCAGGGCAACTACGGCTACCCGCAGCAGCAGCCCGGTTACGGCTACCCGGCGGCCCCCGGGTTCCAGCAGCCCGGCTACGGCTACCCGGCGGGGCCCGCCGAGATGCCGGGCGGAGTGAAGGCCGCGCGCGTGTTCCTCTGGATCCTGGGCGTCTGCCAGGCGCTCGGCGGTCTGCTGCTGGTCCTGGGCAGCGCCCTGTTCGCCGACCGGATCCGCGACGCCATCTCGTCGGACGGCAGCGTCTCGTCGACGGACGCCGACAAGGCCGCCAGCATCGGGGTGGGCGTGATGATCGTCCTGGGCGTCATCGTCCTGGCCTTCGCCTTCTGGGCGATCTTCACCGCCGTCAAGTTCGCGGGCGGACGCGGCGGCGCCCGCGTCTCGGCGATCGTCTACGGCTCGGTGGTCACCCTGATCAGCCTGGTGAACCTGCTGGGCGGCAACTTCCTCGCGCTGATCAGCCTGGTGCTGAGCATCCTCATCATCGTGTTCTGCGCCAACAAGGCCGGCGGCTCCTGGTTCAACCGTCCGCAGTACTGAGCCGCGCCGCGTCCGACACACCAGGGCCGCGTTCCGTCCGCCCGGACGGGGTGCGGCCCGGTGTCGTTCCCGGCGGCCGACGGGGCCGCACCGGTGGGCTTCGCCCCGCCGCGCACCCGGGAGCCGACCGGCAGCGGGGCGGGCATGGTGCGCGCCGGAGCACGTACCTGACCACGATGGACTGAAACGGTGGCGTCCGGATACGGCCGAGTCCCGCCCGTCGGGGACGGGCGGGACTCGGCCAAGGCGCGGGTGCGGCTAGTGGAAGAAGTGGCGCGTCCCGGTGAAGTACATGGTCACGCCCGCCTTCTTGGCGGCCTCCACGACCTGCTCGTCACGGATCGAACCGCCCGGCTGGACGATCGCCCGGACACCGGCGTCGATGAGGATCTGCGGGCCGTCCGGGAAGGGGAAGAAGGCGTCGGAGGCGGCGTAGGCACCCCGGGCCCGCTCCTCGCCGGCCCGCTCGACGGCCAGCTTGCAGGAGTCGACGCGGTTGACCTGGCCCATGCCGACGCCGACCGAGGCGCCGTCCTTGGCCAGCAGGATCGCGTTGGACTTCACCGCACGGCACGCCTTCCACGCGAACGCGAGCTGGGCCAGCTCGTCCGCGTCCAGGGCCTCGCCGGAGGCCAGCGTCCAGCGGGCCGGGTCGTCGCCCTCGGCCTGCAGCCGGTCGGCGACCTGGAGGAGGGCGCCGCCGTCGATCGGCTTGACCTCGACCGGCTGGGCCGGGCCGTCGGCGCAGCGCAGCACGCGGATGTTCTTCTTCTTGGTGAGGGCCTCCAGCGCGCCCTCCTCGTAGTCCGGCGCCACGATGACCTCGGTGAAGATCTCCGCGACCTGCTCGGCCATCTCCTTGCTGACCGGACGGTTCACGGCGATGACCCCGCCGAACGCGGACAGCGGGTCGCAGGCGTGCGCCTTGCGGTGCGCCTCGGCGACGTCCGCGCCGATGGCGATGCCGCACGGGTTGGCGTGCTTGATGATCGCGACACAGGGCTCGGCGTGGTCGTACGCGGCACGGCGGGCGGCGTCCGTGTCCGTGTAGTTGTTGTACGACATCTCCTTGCCGTGCAGCTGCTCGGCCGCCGCGAGGCCGCCCTCGCCGGAGGTGTAGAGGGCGGCGGGCTGGTGCGGGTTCTCGCCGTAGCGCAGGGTGTGCGCGCGCTCCAGGCTGGAGGCGATGAAGTCCGGGAACCGCGAGTCGTCCGCGGGCGCGTAGGAGGAGGCGAACCAGGAGGAGACGGCGATGTCGTACTCGGCGGTGTGCCGGAACGCCTCGGCGGCCAGCCGCTTGCGGGCGGCGAGGTCGAAGCCGCCGTCCTTCACCGCGGCGAGGACGTCGGCGTACCGCTCCGGGCTGGTGACCACGGCCACCGACGGGTGGTTCTTGGCCGCGGCGCGGACCATGGACGGGCCGCCGATGTCGATCTGCTCCACGCACTCGTCGTCCGAGGCACCGGAGGCGACCGTCTCGCGGAACGGGTAGAGGTTGACGACGACCAGGTCGAACGGCTCCACGCCCAGCTCGGCGAGCTGCTCGCGGTGGCTGTCCAGCCGCAGGTCGGCGAGGATGCCGGCGTGCACCTTCGGGTGCAGGGTCTTCACCCGGCCGTCCAGGCACTCGGGGAAGCCGGTCAGCTCCTCGACCTTGGTGACGGGGACACCGGCGGCGGCGATCCGCCCGGCCGTCGACCCGGTGGAGACCAGCTCCACACCGGCCTCGTGCAGCCCGCGGGCCAGCTCCTCCAGGCCGGACTTGTCATAGACGCTGACGAGCGCGCGACGGATGGCCCGCTTGTTGCTCTCGGCGGTCACTGGATAACTACCTTTCGTCCCTCGATGCGATAGCCGTTGCGGGCGAGCCGCCCCACGACCTCGACGAGCAGCCTTCGCTCGACTTCCTTGATGCGCTCGTGCAGCGCGCTCTCGTCGTCCTCGTCCCGGATCTCGACCACGCCCTGGGCGATGATCGGGCCGGTGTCGACGCCGTCGTCGACGAAGTGGACGGTGCAGCCGGTGACCCGGGCGCCGTACGCGAGCGCGTCACGGACTCCGTGGGCCCCCGGGAAACTGGGCAGCAGGGCCGGGTGGGTGTTCACGAACCGCCCGCCGAACCGCGCGAGGAACTCCTTGCCGACGATCTTCATGAACCCGGCGGAGACGACGAGGTCGGGCCGGTGAGCGGCCACCGCCTCGGCGAGGGCGGCGTCCCACTCCTCGCGGGAGCCGTGGTCCTTGACCCTGCACACGAAGGTGGGGATGCCGGCGCGTTCGGCGCGGGCCAGCCCCTCGATGCCGGTGCGGTCCGCGCCGACGGCCACGACCCGGGCGCCGTACGCCTCGGCGCCGACGGCGGCGATCTCGTCCAGCAGCGCCTGGAGATTGGTGCCGGAGCCGGAGACCAGCACGACGAGGCGCTTGACTGCCGGGCCGGCGGTGGTGGCGGCCACGATGGGGCCCTTTCTGGGGTTGCGGTCCGTGTACGGCCGGATCCGTACGGCGGGTTTGTACAGTCGTACGAATGCTTCACGCCCCCTGATACGGGGAAGTCTACGAAGCGGCCGACCGCCAGCAACGATACCGGCACCGGGGAAGGGGCCCTCGGGACGGGTGGGCGGCCGGACGGTAGCGTTCGCAAGGAGTCACGAAGGAGCAGCCTCGGGAACCGGGTCGTCGTGCGGTGCGTTCACGGGGTGGAAGCTCATGCCGGACAGCCGTAGTCACCTAGGGGAAGACGCTCTTTTGATGCCCGATCGCAGCCTGCGACTCCTCACGTTCCCGCCGCGCCCGGCCCAGGGGGGCGAGCGTGGCGCCGCACTGCTGCGGGAGCGCCCGACCTCGCCGCCCACGGGGTCGCCACGGGATGGTTCCGGCCAAGGGGGCGCCGGTCAGGGAGGCCCGGGACACGATGGCTCGGGCGGCTCCGGGTGGGGCGGCTCCGGGCACGGTGGTTCCGGGCACGGTGGTTCCGGTTCGGGCGGCTCCGGGCCGGGCGGTGAGCGGCAGGACGACAATCCGTTCGCGCCGCCGCCGGAGGGCGTTCCCGACCAGCCGTGGCGGCCCCGTCATCACGGGGACCCGTCCGGCACCGGGCACGGACATGGCCAGGGTCAGGGTGCCGGTCAGGGCCCGGGTGGCCCGGGGTCCGGGCATGGCGGTCAGGGTCCGGGGTACGGCCCGGGTCCGGGTCAGGCTCCCGGACAGGGACCCGGCGGCGGCCAGGGGCCCGGTGGCCACGCTCCCTGGGGCAGTCAGTGGAGTGACCGGCAGCCCGGCCGCTCGCCCGGCAACTTCGGCGAACGCCCGGGCGGCGGTCCCCAGGGCCCCGGCGGACCGGCCGGCTCCGGCATGCGCTGGGACCCGACGGACCCGGCCCAGCGCCGCGCGCGGTACGCCCTGCTCTCCGGCATGTGGGCGGTCTTCTTCGCCCTGTTCAGCTGGCCCTACGTAGCCCTGCTGCTGGGTGCGCTCGCCCTGTACTGGGGCATCAGCGCCCTGCGCGCCAAGCCGCGCCGGCCGTCCCCGGACGCTCCGGCGGCCCCCGGCGGGCCTGCCGCCCCGGCCGGCCGGCCGCAGACGACGGCGGCCGTCAGCGGCCTGGTCACGGCGGGCCTGGCGCTGGTCCTGGTGGCCTCCACCTTCACCGTCCAGCTCGTCTACCGCGACTACTACACCTGCGTCAGCGACGCCCTCACCCACGAGGCCAAGCAGTCCTGCGACACCCTGCTGCCCCGTGAGCTGCGGGGCGTGCTGGGCACGCAGAACAGCTGAGCCGCTCACCCGGAGGAGCCCGGCCGAGGGGTGGGGCCTTGGTTCGGGCCGGGGCCGGGGCTCGTTCCGGTGCGGGGCCCGGGGCGCCCGCCGGCGTCCGGTTCCGGCCGGGGCCCGGCGTGCGCGCCAGGGTGTGCCTCGGGGCGCGTCCCGGCGTGTGACTCCGTGCGCGGCCGGGGTGCGGTGTCGGGGACGGCGCCCCCGGGGGCGTTCTCACGCATGGCCTCGCGCGCGGCCTCGCGCGCTTTCTCCGCAGTTCCCGCCGCCTGCTCCAGGGCCGCCCGGCGGGAGGCGCGGGCACCGTCGTCGTGCCGGCCCCCGGCGAACGGCTCGGCGACCGGACGCGGGACCGGCGCGGGGCCCGGAGCCGGGAGCGGACTCCGGACCGGCGCGGGAGCCGGAGCCGGGTACGAGGTCGGGAACGCGTCGGCGGCGGGAAGCACCTCGTACCGGTCCTCCTCCTCCGCCCCGGCCGCAGCGGAAACCGCCCCCGCCCGAGCCGCCGTACCCGCCCTGCCGTCCTCGCCCCGGCCCCGCGCCTTGAGCCCGCCCGCCAGGTCCCCGCTCCCGGTACCGCCGTCGGCCAGGGCCGGCCGAGCCTCGCCGTGCCCGGCCCCACCGGCCGCCCCGCCCGCGCCCCGGCCCCCGGTCGCCACCACCCCGGTGTCTCCCGCGGCCCCCGACTCCGCCCCTTCCCCCGTCTGCCCCGCCTTCGCCGCGACCGCCGGCGTCACCGGTCCGGCACCGCCCTTCGCTCCGGCCGCCGGTGTCACCGCCCCCTTGCCGCCCTGCTGCGCCCCCCTCGGGGCCGCGGCCCCCGCCTCCGGGCCCGGGGCGCCGTCGTGGCGCCGGGGCCAGGTGCGCAGCCGCCAGGCCCGGGCGATCAGGGCCACCGGCAGCGCGAACAGCAGCGTCCAGGCCCCGGCCGCGCCCCCGGTCCGCCACCACGGCGGGCCGAGGCGGGACAGCGCGGCGACGCCCAGGGAACCGCCCGCCAGCGCGGCGAGCAGGGCGAGGGCCACCGCGCAGACCAGTGCCGTCAGCAGCACCACCCCGGCGGTACGGCCGGCCGACCAGCGGGCCCGCGCCGGTCCCCCGGCCTCCGGCCGGCGCACGGCCGCCCGCGCCACGAACCACCCCGCCGTCATCCCGGCCACCGCCGGCACCACCCCCGCCGCCCAGTTCCCCGGCGTACCGGCGCCCGGGTCCGGGACCGCTGCCAGCAGCGGGAACGGCGGCAGCAGCGGGGCCGGGTCGGAGGCGAGGGGGTGGACAAGGTGTCCGGCGCCGAGGAGGAAGCCGGGGCCGAGCGCGTAGGAGGCGGCCCAGACGGCCGCGTTGGGGATCAGCGCGATACCGAGCAGCAGCACGGCGAACCGTCCCGTCCAGCCCCCCGTCAGCTGGACGAAGGAGGCCCGCGCGAGCTCGCCGTGCCACACCAGTGACACCCCGACCAGCAGCGCGCCACCCCCGAACAGCACCGTCGTCGCGGCACCGGCGGCGCGCACGGCCGCGCTCAGCCGTGCCCACTCGTCCGTGCCGAACACCAGCCGCCGCACCGGTCCCGGCACCACCACCAGGGCGCGCAGCACCGGCTCGTGCGGGCGGCCGTACGCCGACCACACCCCGGCACCGGCCGCGCCCGCCGCGACCAGCGGCAGACACACCGTCACCCAGATCCACTCCGGGCGCAGTTCACCCCGACAGCCGTACAGGGCCGCGGCGGTGCCGACGCCCAGGTAGCCGAGGACCACACCCGTCCACGCCGTACGCGCCCGCACCGGCGGCGGGCCGTCGGGTTCGGTGGGCGCGTCGGTGGCGTCCCGCGCCGCCCGGAACAGCAGCCACAGCGGCAGGGCGAGCAGCAGCAGCGGGGTGACGCCGACGGGCATGGGCGCGCCGGAGAGGGTACCGGTGCGGGTCAGTTCCACTCCGTGCGCCAGCAGCCACAGAGCGGCGGCGATGTGCAGCGCGCCGTCCGGTCCGTCGTCCGGATAGGGCGAGCTGACCCACAGCACCATCACGAGCACGGCGAACGAGGCGAGGCCCAGTCCGGCCGCGACGGCACCGCCCAGCAGGCTCGCGCCGAGTCCGGGTGAGCGGTCACGCATCCGGTGGGCCAGGGGTGACGTCGAGGAGCGGCGAACGGTCATCGGGATCACGCTCGCCATGCTCCCAACGACACGCGCTTTCCCGTCGTAACAGGCGAACCTCCGAAGTGTCGCTCAATATACGTTTATGTTCTTTTTCGTACAGAAGGGTGCATCGTGACGACACAGAGTCCCGAGCCGACAGCCCCTCAGAACCTTGCGGCCACAGCGCGTCTGACGGCCGGACAGGCACCCTCGCTGACTCCCGCTCAGGCCTTCGACGCGCTGTACGCCTTCTGCGCCCCCGCCCTTGTGCGCCAGACCTATCTGCTCACCGGGCGCCGGGAGCTGGCCCGCGAATCCGTGGAACGGGCCTTCCAGCTGGCCTGGCAGCGCTGGCCCGAGGTGGCCCGGGACCGTGACCCGGCCGGCTGGGTACGGGCGGTCGCGTACGACTGCGCGCTCTCCCCCTGGCACCGCTTCCGCCCCCGCTACCGCTCTCCGGAACCCCCGCCCGCCGACCCGGCCGACCAAGCCCTGCTGAACGCCCTGCTCCGGCTGCCGGCGTCGTACCGGCGCACGCTCGTGCTGTACGACGGTGTGGGCCTCGACCTTCCCGAGACGGCGGCGGAGACGGAGGCGAGCACACCGGCCGCGGCGAACCGGCTGATCCACGCCCGGGAGGCGGTGGCCGCACTGCTGCCGGAACTGGCCGATCCGGAGAAGCTGCACCGCCGCATGCTCGAACTGGCCTCCAGGGAGCGGCTGCGCGCGGAGAAGCCGACGACGGTACGCACCGGCTCCGAACGGCGGAACGTCTTCTGGACCCGCGCGGCCATCGCCTTCACCGTGACGATCATCGGCGCGACCACGCTCACGCTGCGCACCGCACCGACGCGCTACGAGGCCCCGGTCGCACCCGCCCAGGCGGTGCAGGGCGTTCCCCCACCGGCCGGGCTGGGCCCGCTCTCCCGGCAGGAGCAGCAACTGCGGACGAAGCTCCACCGGTCGCAGGCGAGCGGGCCGGAGAGACTGGCACCGGAGCCGAAGTGAGCGGTGACGCTCCGGCGAACGCCGGCAGGCCCGCCCCCGGGCGGGGGAACGGGCCTGCCGGTCTGCGCGAAGGGGAAGCTCAGGCGCTCAGGATCTCCCGGGCCAGCTTCGCCGTCTCGGTCGGGGTCTTGCCGACCTTGACGCCCGCGGCCTCCAGGGCCTCCTTCTTCGCCTGGGCGGTGCCGGACGAACCGGAGACGATGGCGCCGGCGTGGCCCATGGTCTTGCCCTCGGGCGCGGTGAAGCCCGCGACGTAACCGACGACCGGCTTGGTCACGTTCTCCTTGATGAACGCGGCCGCGCGCTCCTCGGCGTCGCCGCCGATCTCACCGATCATCACGATCAGGTCGGTGTCGGGGTCGTCCTGGAACGCGGCCAGGGCGTCGATGTGCGTGGTGCCGATGATCGGGTCGCCACCGATGCCGACGGCGGTGGAGAAGCCGATGTCCCGCAGCTCGTACATCATCTGGTACGTCAGCGTGCCGGACTTCGACACCAGGCCGATGCGGCCCGGCTTGGTGATGTCGCCCGGGATGATGCCGACGTTCGACTGGCCCGGGGTGATGATGCCGGGGCAGTTCGGGCCGATGATGCGGGTCTTGTTGCCCTTCTTGCCGGCGTACGCCCAGAAGGCGGCCGTGTCGTGCACGGCGATGCCCTCGGTGATCACGACGGCCAGCGGGATCTCGGCGTCGATGGCCTCGACGACCGCGTCCTTGGTGAACTTCTCCGGCACGAAGATGACGGAGACGTTGGCGCCGGTCTTCTCGACGGCCTCCTTGACGGTGCCGAAGACGGGTACCTCGGTGCCGTCGAAGTCCACGGTCTGACCCGCCTTGCGCGGGTTCACGCCGCCCACGACGTTCGTGCCGTCACCGAGCATGAGCTTGGTGTGCTTCATGCCGGTGGCGCCGGTCATGCCCTGGACGATGACCTTGCTGTCCTTGTTGAGCCAGATAGCCATGGTGGTTTGAGTCCTCGTCCTCGTGCTTACTTGGCGGCGGCCAGCTCGGCGGCCTTGTCGGCCGCGCCGTCCATGGTGTCGACGCGCTGCACCAGCGGGTGGTTGGCGTCCGTGAGGATCTTCCGGCCCAGCTCGGCGTTGTTGCCGTCGAGACGGACGACGAGCGGCTTCTCGACCTTCTCGCCGCGGTCCTCCAGGAGCTTCAGGGCCTGCACGATGCCGTTGGCGACCTCGTCGCAGGCGGTGATGCCACCGAAGACGTTCACGAAGACGGACTTGACGTCCGGGTCGCCCAGGATGATCTCCAGGCCGTTCGCCATCACCTGGGCGGAGGCGCCACCGCCGATGTCCAGGAAGTTGGCGGGCTTGACGCCACCGTGCTTCTCACCGGCGTACGCGACGACGTCCAGGGTGCTCATGACGAGACCGGCGCCGTTGCCGATGATGCCGACCTCGCCGTCGAGCTTGACGTAGTTGAGGTTCTTCTCCTTGGCGGCGGCCTCGAGCGGGTTGGCCGCGGCCTTGTCGTGGAGCGCCTCGTACTCGGGGTGACGGAACTCGGCGTTGTCGTCGAGCGACACCTTGCCGTCGAGCGCGAGGACCTCACCGGAGGCGACCTTCGCGAGCGGGTTGACCTCGACGAGGAGGGCGTCCGACTTGATGAAGGTGTCCCACAGCTTGACCAGGACGTTGACGACCTTGTCCGCGACCTCGGCCGGGAACTTGGCGGCCTCCACGATCTCGCGGGCCTTGGCCTCGTCCACACCGTCGATCGGGTCGATCGGGGTCTTGGCGACGGCCTCCGGGCGGGTGGCCGCCACCTCCTCGATCTCCATGCCGCCCTCGACGGAGGCGATGGACAGGAAGGTGCGGTTGGCACGGTCGAGGAGGAAGGAGACGTAGTACTCCTCGACGATCTCCGGAGCGGTCTCGGCGATCATGACCTTGTGGACCGTGTGGCCCTTGATGTCCATGCCGAGGATGTCCGTCGCACGAGCGACGGCCTCGTCCGGGGAGGCGGCCAGCTTGACGCCGCCGGCCTTGCCACGACCACCGACCTTCACCTGCGCCTTGACGACGGACTTGCCGCCGAGCCGCTCGGTGATCTCGCGCGCCGCCTCAGGCGTGTCGATGACTTCACCGGCCAGCACCGGTACATCGTGCTTGGCGAAGAGGTCCCTCGCCTGGTACTCGAACAGGTCCACGCGCTTCCGTCCCTATCAGTGATCTCGCGGTTCGTTGGATGCGTGGGCGTGCCGCGAAGGGCAACGTGACGTCCGCTGTCACTAGGGAAGCGCACACGGTGTCCGAGCGCGCGGCATGTCCGTCTCGCAGGTTATCGCTGCTTGCGGGGGCCCTCTAAATCGCGGGTCACACCTGAGCGGTGATACCTGTCACATGATGCCGGTTTACCTGGCACGGCGTGCCGCCTCCGGGTGCGGTACGGGCGTTCCGCGAGGCCTCACCGGGCTGGGGTTGACCCGGTGAGACCCCCTGGCGGCCCCGGGGGCGACCCGGGGCCGGGGCGCTTGATCCCCACCCCAATGGGGACCACACACCCGGTCCGCGGGGCTCCGCCCGGACGAGCCGACGGCTTTCGACCACCCGGGCCGGCCACCCCGCGGAGCTGTGCGCGCCACCCACTCCGCTTACCGGGTGCCCCTTCCCGCCCGGTGTCACGCCGTCTCCGGTATCGGCAGGGGCCGCTTCTCCAGCGCGGCGGCCATCACCTCGGGGAACAGGTCGGGCGTGCAGGCGAAGGCCGGTGCGCCGAGCGCGGCGAGCGCCGCCGCGTGCTCGCGGTCGTAGGCGGGCGCCCCCTCGTCGGACAGCGCGAGCAGCGCCACGAACTGCGTCCCCGACGCCTTCATCGCCGCGACCCGCTTCAGCATCTCCTGGCGGATACCGCCCTCGAAGAGATCGCTGATCAGCACGACGACGGTCTCGGCCGGCCGGGTGATCTGCGCCTGGCAGTAGGCGAGCGCCCGGTTGATGTCGGTACCGCCGCCGAGCTGCGTGCCGAACAGCACGTCGACGGGGTCGTCCAGCTGGTCGGTGAGATCGACGACCGCCGTGTCGAAGACGACCAGCCGGGTGCCGATCGACCGCATCGAGGCGAGGACCGCGCCGAACACCGACGCGTACACCACGGACGACGCCATCGACCCGGACTGGTCGATGCAGAGCACGACCTCCTTCTTCACCGACCGCGCGGCCCGCCCGTAGCCGACGAGCCGCTCCGGCACGACCGTGCGGTACTCGGGCAGATAGTGCTTCAGATTGGCCGCGACGGTGCGGTTCCAGTCGATGTCGTGGTGGCGCGGGCGGGTGACGCGGGCACTGCGGTCCAGGGCGCCGGTCAGGGTGGCCCGGGTGCGGGTGGCGAGCCGCTTCTCCAGGTCCTCCACCACCTTGCGCACGACCGCGCGGGCCGTCTCCCGGGTCGTCTCCGGCATCGCCTTGTGCAGCGAGAGCAGCGTGCCGACCAGGTGCACGTCCGCCTCCACCGCCTCCAGCATCTCCGGCTCCAGCAGCAGAGAGGCGAGGCCGAGGCGGTCGATGGCGTCGCGCTGCATGACCTGGACGACGGAGGACGGGAAGTAGCGGCGGATGTCCCCGAGCCAGCGCGCCACGGACGGCGCCGAGGCACCGAGCCCCGCCGACCGGTCCCGGCCCGTCTGCGGCTTGTCGCCCCTGCCGTAGAGGGCGGCCAGCGTGCCGTCCATCGCCGCGTCCCGCCCGGACAGCGCGTACCCGGTGCCGTCGGCCTGCTCCCCGCCGAGCACGAGCCGCCACCGCCGCAGCCGCTCCCGCGAGGGGTCGCCCACGTCCGCGGATGTCACGGCCCTGTCTGTCCTGCCTGTCCTGTCCGTCCCGTCTGTCATGTCCGTCATGTGCCCACCCCCGTGAGGCAGTCGTCGTGCGGGGAATCGGGTGCCGTGGTGCGTATCGCCTCGCGGTTCGCGCCGGGTGGAGGGGTGCGCGCCGGGACGGGCACCGTGTCGAGGTGCGCGTCCAGGCCGAGCAGCAGCCGCAGTACCGGGAGGACGGCGTCGGCACGCCCGGTGTCCGGTTCGGCGGCGAAGCCGGGGATGCCGGCTCCCTGGGCGGTGGTCCCGCCGGGTCTGCCCGCGGGACCGCGCCGGACCAGTTCGCCGAGGGTTCTGCGCACGCCCGGCTCGTACGCCGCGAAGGTGCGCCGCAGCAGCGGCAGTACGTCCGTGAAGGCGTCCGCCGGAACCCCCGTCAGCCAGGTGTCCAGCAGGGCGAGCAGCCGCTCGTCGTGCACGAGCAGCAGGCCGCCCCCACCGCCGGCGAAGCCCTCCACCCAGGCGGCGGCCACGGCGGGAGGGGTGCCCGGCGACAGCGCGAGCCCCATCAGCCGGGCCGCCTCCCCGGACGCCAGCGCCCCGTCGTCCAGCAACAGCCGCACGGCCCGGCCCCGGATGACCCCGGGCACGGTGTCCCGCAGGGCCAGCACCCGCAACACGGCCCGCCAACGCCCCCGCAGCCCGCCCCCGGCTCCGCCGACCACCCCCGCAGCCGCCTCGCCTCCGGCACGGTCAGCGACGGCATCACCATCCGCAGCCGCACGGGCACCCACACCGGCGTCATCACCGCTCACGCCCGCAGGCCCATGGGCGCCGTCACCGGCCGCCCCCGCAGGCACACCGGTGCCTCCCCCGCCGTCTCCCGCGGAGTCAGCGGCATCCTCACCCCTCGCCGCGGCCACACCGGTGCCCTCGCCTGTCCCGCTCGCAGCCGCACCGGCAGACGCATCGGCGCCCCCGCCGGCCGCCCCCGCAGCCACATCGGTCCCTCCCCCACCGTCTCCCGCGGAGTCAGCGGCATCCTCACCCCTCGCCGCAGCCCCATCGGCGCCCTCCACGGCCACGGCCACGGCCTCCCCGGAGCCGCGAGCGCCCTCAGCAACCACCCCCGCATCCGCATCGGCACCGTTCCCGCCCGCACCGGCAAGCACATCGGCGCCCCCGCCCGCCGCCCCGGTCAGGCTCTCCGTCAGTAGTCCGACCGCCGTGTGCACGGCGTCGACATGGCCGCGCATTTCCTCCGCCGCGTCCGTGTCGAGTGCGACGCAGGCCGGGGGCAGGCCGACGAAGACGCGTTCGGCGAGGCCCGCCGCGACCTCGGCCAGCGCGCCGGTGTCGGTGCCGCGCACGTCGCCGTAGCGCAGCGAGCGGACCAGGGCGGGCAGGGCCTGGGCGAGGTGGCCGACGTCGGTGTCCAGGGCCGCCCGGTCGGCGAGCACCCGCATGACCACGGGCAGCGCGTCCGGCAGTCCCGCCAGCAGGCACTGCTCGGCGAGCGCGGTCACGTCGGCGAGTGCTCGCGCCCCGGTCGCGTCCGCCTCCGCCTTGGCCCGTGCCGCCGCGTGGACGGTCGTCCCCCACACGCCCGCCTCGGCGACCCGTACCGACAGCTCGGGCTCCCAGCGCAGCCGCCAGGTCTCCCGGAACGTGCCCGTGCTCCCCCGGGACCGCACCGGCTCGCCCCAGCCCACGCCGAGCAGCCGCAGCCGGTGCAGCAGCCTGCTGCGGCCGGCGTCGGTGTCCCCGCGCAGATCCAGCTCCAGCTCGCGCTCCAGCGCCTCGGGCTTCAGCCGCAGCGACCGCTGCCGGCGGGCCAGGTCGCGCTGCAACGGCACCGCGGGCGCCGACTCCGGGACCTCGCCCAGGACGTCCCCGACCACCAGCCGGTCGTGCACCAGCGCCAGCGGCACGTCCGAGCCGTCACACAGCACCGCCCGCACCGCGTCGGTGGTCTCACCCAGCCCGGGCAGCGGGCGGCCCCGCATCGCGGCCAGGGTCTCCGCGAGCCGTACGGCCTCGATGACGTGCGCGGAGGACACGATCCGGTCCTCCTCGCGCAGCAGCCGGGCCACCTTCGTCAGCCATCGCTCGACCGGCCGGTCGGGGGCGTGGAACAGGTGCCCGTACCAGCCGGGCGAGTCGATGCCGGCGCCGTAGCCGCCGGACCGGGCCAGCCTGCGGTGCGTCCACGGCACCCAGGTCAGGTCGGCCCTGGTCCTGGGCAGCCCCCTGAGCAGCGCCCGGTCGGCGGTGACGGTGGTCCTCTCGCGCAGCGCGGGCACGTGCCAGGCCCCGCAGACCACGGCCACCGCGTCCCCGAACTCCTTGCGCGCATCCCGCAGCCTGAGCCGCATGTGTGCCTCGCGGACGAGGTCCCGGGGACGCCCGCCGGCGCCGTACCGCTCGCGCAGCGCTTCCATGGCCTCCGCCACCGCCGCGAACGGCGCGAAGGGGTCACGGGCGCCCGGCCCCCGGTGCTCGACGACGTCCTCCCACCAGCGCTCGGGATCGTCGTACCCGGCCGCCTCGGCGAGCACGGCGAGCGGGTCGACGCGGGCCTGGTCACCGGGGCGGGGATCGGGACCGGGAACCGGATCGAGCCCGGGCCCGGGCTCTTCGGCGCCGGCGCCGTCGCCGGACTCGTCCGCTTCCTTCTGCCACGCCAGCGTGTGCGTGGCCGGCAGGTCGATGAAGCGGGCCGGGACGCCCTGGTCGAGGGCCCACCGCAGGGCCACCCACTCGGGACTGAACTCGGCGAACGGCCAGAACGCCGAGCATCCGGGCTCGTCCACGGCGTGGGCGAGCAGGGCGACCGGGGGCCGCAGGCCCGGGTCGGCGGCCAGCGGGACCAGCGCATCGGCCTCGGGCGGGCCCTCGATCAGCACGGCGGCCGGCCGGGCGGCGTCCAGCGCGGCCCGCACCGCGCGCGCGGACCCTGGCCCGTGGTGCCGCACCCCGAGCAGCAGCGGCCCGGCGGCGTACGCCGTGCTCCCGCCGGTGCCGGTCACGCGCTCACCTCCCGGCAGGCGCGGTAGAAGTCGGTCCAGCCCTCGCGCTCGCGCACGACCGTCTCCAGATACTCCTGCCACACGACCCGGTCGGCCGCCGGGTCCCGGACGACGGCGCCGAGGATGCCCGCGGCGACGTCTCCCGGCCGCAGCACGCCGTCGCCGAAGTGGGTGGCGAGCGCGAGGCCGTTCGCGACGACGGAGATGGCCTCCGCCGTGGACAGCGTGCCGCTGGGCGACTTCAGCTTCGTGCGGCCGTCGGCGGTGACGCCGTCGCGCAGCTCGCGGAAGACGGTGACGACCCGCCGGATCTCCTCGATGCCGTCGGGCGCGGCCGGCAGGTCGAGGGAGCGGCCGAGCTGCTCGACCCGGCGGGTGACGATGTCGACCTCGGCGTCGGCGCTCTCCGGCAGCGGCAGCACCACGGTGTTGAACCGGCGGCGCAGGGCGCTGGAGAGGTCGTTGACCCCGCGGTCGCGGTCGTTGGCGGTGGCGATGAGGTTGAAGCCGCGGACCGCCTGGACCTCTTCGCCCAGTTCGGGAATGGGCAGGGTCTTCTCGGACAGGATCGTGATCAGCGTGTCCTGCACGTCGGCCGGGATGCGGGTCAGCTCCTCCACCCGGGCGGTCATGCCCTCGGCCATGGCGCGCATGACGGGGCTGGGCACGAGCGCGTCGCGGCTCGGTCCGTGCGCGAGGAGCTGCGCGTAGTTCCAGCCGTACCGGATCGCCTCCTCCGGGGTGCCGGCCGTGCCCTGCACCAGCAGCGTGGAGTCACCGCTCACGGCGGCTGCCAGGTGTTCCGACACCCAGGTCTTCGCGGTGCCGGGCACGCCGAGCAGGAGCAGGGCGCGGTCGGTGGCGAGCGTGGTGACGGCGACCTCGACGATGCGGCGCGGGCCCACGTACTTGGGGGTGATCACCGTGCCGTCCGGCAGCGTGCCGCCGAGCAGGTACGTCGCCACCGCCCACGGCGACAGCTTCCAGCGGGCCGGGCGCGGGCGGTCGTCCTGGGCGGCGAGCGCGGCGAGTTCGGCCGCGAAGGTGTGCTCGGCGTGCGGTCGCAACGCCTGTGCGCTCTCGTCACGGTCGGGTGCGGCGGTCGTCGGTTCCACGGACACAGACATGGCTGAGGCCCCCTCCAGCTCGGCCGGTTCGGATCTGGCATCAACCGTGCACCACGCCACTGACAATCGCTCTGACCAGCGGAAACGCGCTTGCCGGACCGATTGTCAGTGGCGGGACCTACCGTCGGTGACATGACTGAGCAGGGGGTGCGCTGGACCGCGGACCAGGTGCTGGCACTGGCGCCTGACGCCGCGTCACGCAAGGCCGGGAGCAAACTCGCCGTCGCCGGGCCGTGGTCCGGGACGGGGAGCGGGGAGGGGACGGTGTGGGGGCTGTGCAAGGGCAGCGGCAGCAGGTCGTACCAGACGGTGGTGGACCTGGCCGACGCGGCCGGACCGGCGTACAAGTGCAGTTGTCCGAGCCGTAAGTTCCCGTGCAAGCACGCGCTCGGGCTGCTCCTGCTGTGGGCGGGCGACGACGGCGCGGTGCCGGCCGCCGCGCGGCCGCCGGAGTGGGCCGGGCAGTGGCTCGCGGGCCGGCGCGGACGTGCCGGGAGCGGACGGGCGCGGGCCGAGGCGGGTCCGGCCGCCGGGCCCGCCGATCCGGAGGCGGCCCGGCGGCGGGCCGAGCGCCGGGCCGAGCGGGTCACGGCGGGCGCGAGCGAACTGGAGCAGCGCCTGGCCGACCTGCTGCGCGGCGGCCTGGCCGCGGCCGAACACGCGGGGTACGGCCTGTGGGACGAGACGGCGGCCCGCATGGTCGACGCGCAGGCGCCGGGACTGGCCGCACACGTCCGGGAACTGGGGGCGATCCCGGCGTCCGGTCCGGGCTGGCCGGCGCGGCTGCTGGAGGAGTGCGCGCTGCTGCATCTGCTCGACCAGGGCTGGCTGCACCGCGACCGGCTGCCGGACGGCCTCGCGGCCACGGTCCGCTCCCGGCTCGGCCTGCCCGCCGCGCCGGACGGCCCGCCGGTGCGCGACCGCTGGCTGGTGCTCGCCCAGTACGACACCGTGGACCCGAAACTGACGACGCGCCGCATATGGCTGCACGGCGCGGGGTCCGGCGGTACCCGGCTGCTGCTGTCCTACGGCGCGGCGGGCCGGGCGCCGGAGCTGTCGCTGCCGGTGGGCCTCGCCCTGGAGGCGGAGCTGACGGCGTACCCGGGCTCCGGCCGGTCCCGGGCCGCCCTGGGCGAGCGGTTCGCCCCGCCGGCCCCGGCCGCGTTCCGGCCGCCGGGTGTGTCGACGGCCGAGGCGGTGTCCCGGTACGGCGAGGCGCTGCGCGACGACCCGTGGCTGGACGCGGTCCCGGTGACCCTGGACCGGGTGACGCCGGTCCCGGACGGCGACGGTTGGCAACTGGCCGACGCCGGCACGGACACGGCCCTGCCGGTGAGCCGGGCCGCCCGCTCCCGGCCCGGCCTGTGGCGGCTGGTCGCCCTGTCCGGCGGCACCCCCGTCACGGTCTTCGGCGAGTGCGGCCACCGCGGCTTCACCCCGCTCACGGCGTGGGCGGAGGGAGAGGGCGAGGCGGTGCCGCTGTGCTGACCCCGGCGGGCGAACGCGGAAGGGAAGAAGACGAAACGGAAGAGGGAGGGGAAGGGAACATGATGAACGGGACACCGCCCAGCGGCGGGACACGGGCCGGCGGCGGGACACAGGCCGGCGGGGAGGCAGGCGATCCGGCGGGCTCCTGGGGGAGTCCGGCGAACACCGAGCACCACTCGGTCGGCTCCTCCGCGAACCCCCTACAGGCCCCGGCGGCCTCCCGAACGACCGCGGTCCCCTTCCCGCCGGCCCCGGCCGCCTCCTGGGAGGACCTGGTCACCACCGCGCTCCTCGGTACCGACCGGCGTGCCCCGGCGCACGTCGTACCGGGCCGTCCGGCGCCGGTGGCACTGCTCGACGCGGCGGCCGTGGCGACCGTACGGCGGCGGGCCGGGTTGCGGCCCGCGCGGGCGGCACGGCGGCCCGGTCCGGCGCCCGCCGATCCACGCCCCGCCCTGCCCGCACCGGCGGCCCGCAGACTCACCACCCTGCTGGCCGACCGGTCCGGCGGCGCGGCCGGCGGCCGGCGGGGCAGCTCCCCGGACCTCATGGAGCTGCTCCCCCAGTGGCTCGCGGCGGCCAACGCGCACGGGTACGCCGCGCCCCCGCAGCTGCTGCCCGCCCTGCTGGACGCGGCCCGGGGCCGCACGGACCTGCGTCCGGCGGCGCTGGCCTTCGCCGGCCCGCGCGCACTGTGGCTGGCCCGGCTGAACGCGGACTGGCGGTTCGCCCTGCGCGCGGCCCCCGGCGGCGGCGCGGCACTGCCCGATCCGGCGGACACCGAGGCGGTGCGCCGGTTGTGGCAGGAGGGGCTGTTCGCCGAGCGGGCGGCACTGCTGGGGGCCCTGCGCGTCCGCACGCCCGCGCTGGGCCGCGACTTGCTGGCGTCGACATGGGCGACGGAGCGGGCGGAGGACCGGCTGATGTTCCTCGACTCGCTGCGTACGGGCCTGTCGGACGCGGACGAGCCGTTCCTGGAGCAGGCGCTGGGCGACCGCAGCCGCAATGTCCGGGCGACGGCGGCGGAACTGCTGTCGGCGCTGCCGGGCTCGGCGCTCGCCGCGCGGATGGCCGTACGGGCCTCGGCGTGCGTGGCCCTGGACCGTACGGGGAGCGCGCCGGCGATCGCGGTGGAGGCGCCGCTCGAATGCGACGCGGCCATGGAACGGGACGGTGTCGTGGCCTCACCTCCCGCGGGGCGGGGAGAACGGTCCTGGTGGCTGGGCCAGTTGGTGGAGGCCGCCCCGCTCGGCACCTGGCCGGGGCGGCTGGGCGGACGCACGCCTGAGGAGATCGTCGCGCTGCCCGTGGCGGACGGCTGGCAGGGTGAGCTGCACGCGGCCTGGTGCCGGGCGGCGGTACGGCAGCGTGACGCCGGGTGGTCGAGGGCGCTCCTCGGCTCGCCCTCGGCTTCCGAGGCGGGTGGGCCGGGCGCGGTGTCCCTGGCGGAGCGGGCGAAGCTGCTGGCCGCGCTGGATCCGGCGGAACGCGCCGTGTGGGTCGCCGGGTTCATCGCCACGCACGGCCTGTCGGAGGCGTTCCAGTTGCTCGGGGTGTGCGCGGTCCCCTGGGCTCCCCCGCTGGGCCAGGCGGTCGTGGACGCCCTGAACATCGCCCGGGACGCGGGCAGTTACCCGTGGAGCTTCAGCGGGGTGATGGGCCTGGCGGAGCGCTGTCTGGACCCGGCGGAGGCGGTCCGGCTGGAGGCGCTGCTGGCGGTGCCCGACGAGCGGGAGGACGCGTCGCCGGGGGCCGGCGGGTACTGGGCGGAGGCCTTCCAGCGCCTGGTCACGACCCTGCGGCTGCGGGCGGCGATGACCCGGGAGCTGACCCCGCCCGCCCAGACCACCCCGGCACCGGGCACACCCGCGCAACCACCGAAGACACCCGCACCACCACGGGAGGCAGCCGCGTAACCCGAGAAGGGACCACCCGGCCACCGGCGGCGACCGCGCG
Organism: Streptomyces sp. NPDC047841; assembly: GCF_040704085.1. NCBI lineage: Bacteria > Bacillati > Actinomycetota > Actinomycetes > Kitasatosporales > Streptomycetaceae > Streptomyces > Streptomyces sp. NPDC047841. The sequence continues at coordinate 260,079 of NZ_JBEYRP010000002.1, read as the reverse complement.
ACGGCCGAGGACAGCCGCCTGGCCTGCGCAAGCAGCCGCAGAACCGCCGGGCGCGGCCTCGGACCGGCCTTGGGACGGGCTGGACGGGGGACAGTCGCGTGACGGCCGGAGACAGCCGTCCACCGCGCGCAAGCAGCCGCGGAACGGCCCGGAGCAGCCGCCTACCCGACGGGAGGAGACCCCAGCCACCAGGAGCGAACCACCGCGCAACCCCGGAAGCAACGCCGCTCGGAAACAGCCGCGCCGCCCGGAGACAGCCGCCGGACCGCCGGAGACAGCCGGTCAGCCGCCCGATGCCGCCGGCTGGCGGACGTTCGCGCGGACCCACTCCACGATCGACGCGGTCGTCGCCCCGGGGGTGAAGATCTCCGCGACGCCCTTCTCCTTCAGCGGCGGGATGTCCTCGTCGGGGATGATGCCGCCGCCGAAGACGAGGATGTCCTCGGCCTCCCGTTCCTTGAGCAGGCCGATGACGGCGGCGAACAGCGTGTTGTGGGCGCCCGAGAGGATGGAGAGGCCGATCGCGTCGGCGTCCTCCTGGATCGCGGTGTCGACGATCTGCTCCGGCGTCTGGTGGAGCCCGGTGTAGATGACCTCCATACCGGCGTCGCGCAGGGCCCGCGCGATGACCTTGGCCCCACGATCGTGGCCGTCGAGCCCCGGCTTGGCGACCACCACGCGGATCGGACCGGCTGCCACACCCATCACTGCCTCCATCAAGCGACCACGGAAGCGATCGCTTCCGTCCGTATCGACAAGTACCGCACTTTTGGCGCGTTCCGCCACCGTCGCGAAGTGAACGAACGTTATCTCCAGCATCCCGCAAGCGGCAGTTTTACGGTGCGCGGCGAGGGGGAAATCACATGGTGGGACATGAGGGCACACGGGGGTCGAGCCGCCCCCCGGTGTGCCGACAGGAGGTGCCCATGAAGGTCACCGGGGTTTTGCCGCTCTTCCTCCCGCTCTGCCGCCGTATGTGGCCCGGCAGACTCGCCGGACTGTCCATGACGCTGCTGCGGGCGACGGCCTTGGAGGCGGCGATCCTCGCGGGTCACCTCCTGCTGTACCCGACCGGCCTGATCCAGGAGCGGCGCTCCGGCGCCCTGCCCGCCCCGGACGGCACCGCGCGGCTGCCGGTCCGCCCCGCGCCACCGGTCGTCCTGCTGCACGGCTTCATCGACAACCGTTCGGTGTTCGTCCTGCTCCGCCGCACCCTCGCCCAGCACGGCAGGCACCGGGTGGAATCACTCAACTACTCGCCGCTGACCTGCGACATCCGCATCGCGGCCGAGCTGCTCGGCCGGCACATCGAGGAGATCTGCGAGCGCACCGGCAGTGCCCGGGTCGATATCGTCGGGCACAGCCTCGGGGGTCTGATAGCGCGCTACTACACCCAGTGCCTGGGTGGTGACCTGCGGGTACGCACGCTGGTCACCCTCGGCACCCCGCACTCGGGGACCCGGGTGGCGCCGCTGGCGGACGCGCACCCGATCGTGCGGCAGATGCGGCCGGGCTCCGCGGTGATCGAGGAGCTGGCCCGGCCCGCCCCCGGCTGCCGGACCCGCTTCGTGAGCTTCTGGAGCGACCTGGACTCGCTGATGGACCCGCTGGAGACGGCCTGCCTCGAGCACCCGGACCTGGACGCGCAGAACGTCCGGGTGACCGGTATCGGCCACCTCGCCCTGCCCGTGCATCCCGCCGTGGCGACCGGGATACGCGAGGCCCTGGACACCCCGGACTCCGGGGACCGGGCCGCCGACGGCCTGACGGTGGCCTGAGCCCGGTCCCGACCCGGTTGCGGCTCCGATTCCGGCCCCGGTTACGGCCGGGGCGCAGAGCCCGTGCAGAGCCCGCGCACAGCCGGCGCATCACCGACGCACAGCCCGCACTTCGCCACTCGACATCGAACATGCTTCGAACGCAAAGCCAAGGTCGGGTCCTGGAGCCCCGAAACACGGCCGAATGCCCGTTTCCGGCCCACGCGAAACAGGCCGAAGATTGTCGCGCCCAGGTACCGCCGGGTACAGTCGCCGCACTGCTCTGGCAGCCCCTGTTGTCGAGGCGAAAGAGAAGTTGGTGAACGACCGTCACCCGTCGGGGACCATGACCACCCCGGCCCCGGCTTCCGACGCCTCCACCGCGCACTACGCGCCGTACGGGGCACAAGAAGCTCCCTACGACGACCTCACCACGTACGGCGGTTACGACGCCACCCATTTCGCCGGTGACCCCGGGAGAACCACGGCCTTCCACACCGACCCGCTCTTCGGCAGCCTCCCGGGCGGCGAGCAGGCCACCGGCGCGTACGACACCACGCACTGGCAGACCGGCACCGCCCAGACCCCGGCCTACGACCCGTACGCGGCGCAGCAGTACGCCGCCTATGACTCCGGTGTCTACGACAGCACCGCCTGGACCGTCCCCGGGCAGCCCACCGGGAACGACGTCAGCGGCCAGTGGGACGCCGGCGCCTGGTCGCAGCCGGACTCGTCCGGCGGCGCCGACCCCGCCCAGCAGTGGGAGTGGGGCACCCAGACCTTCGACACGGGCGCGTACGACGCCACGCAGTGGAACTCCGCGGGGCAGAGCGTGCCGGCGCAGTCCGAGCCGGGTGGCGAACCGTTCGATCAGCAGGCCACCGCGACCTTCGAGGCGGTCGGCGGCCCGCAGTCCGCGTTCGAGCACGCGGGCGACCCGCAGGCGGGCGCGGCCTTCGAGCAGGCACCGTACGAGGACACCGACTTCGACGAACAGCACGCCGCCGACGGCGAGTCGGACTCCACCGGCGAACTGCCGGCCGCGACCGGTCTGCTGGACGGCCAGGAAGAGGTCGCCCCGGCGCCGGCGACCCGCGCGGGCTCGCGCGGCGGGGCGCGCTCCCGGCGCCGTACGCCCGCCAAGCGCTCCGCGCTGCTGACCGTCGCCGTGCCGTCGGCCTGTGTGATGGGGGTGGCCGGGATCGCCGTCGCCTCGGTCGGCGCGCTGACCGACGACTCCAAGGACACCGCCACCACTGCCTCGGACGCGCAGCCGGTCAAGCCGTCCGTCGCCAACAGCAAACTGGACAGCCAGCTCAAGACGCTCTCCGCGGGCGCCGACGACTTCGCCGACCGGGCGAGCCGCACCCAGGAGCGGATCGACCTCAAGGCGCAGCAGGAGCTGGAGAGGAAGAAGGCTGCCGCGGAGGCCGCGCTCAAGGAGCGGCTGCGGCCCAAGTTCGCGCTGCCGGTCACGCAGCACGGACTCAGCGCCTACTTCGGCCAGGCGGGCATCAACTGGATGTCGGTGCACACCGGCATCGACTTCCCCGTCTCCTACGGCACGACGGTGATGGCCGCCACCGACGGCACCGTCACCACCAAGTGGAACAGCGCCTACGGCAACATGATGATCGTGACGGCGAAGGACGGCACGGAGACCTGGTACTGCCACCTCTCCAGCTACAGCGTCGCCTCCGGTACGACCGTCAAGGCCGGCCAGCCGATCGGCCATTCCGGCAACTCCGGCAACTCCACCGGTCCGCACCTGCACTTCGAGGTACGGCCGGCGGGCGGGGCGGCCATGGACCCGCTGCCGTGGCTGCGCAGCCACGGGCTGGATCCCACGTAGACACCAGGGCCCCGCTCTTCAGCGGGGCCCTTCCGGCTTTCTCGGCTTGCCCTGCCTGCTACAGCTTCTCCACCGGCGCGTACCGCAGCAGCAGCCGCTTCGGCTTGGCGTCGCCGAAGTCGATCGTCGCCTCCGCGTTCGAGCCCGTCCCCTTCACGGCGACGACCGTGCCGAGCCCGAACTGGTCGTGGGTGACCCGGTCCCCCACGGCCAGCGCGACCACCGGCTTCTCCGACGTGCGCCGCGTGGCGAACCCGGACGCGCCCGACGCCGAGGAGCGCGAACGGGTCGAGGACAGCGAGGCGGCGATCCCGGACGCCGGCCCGGAGGCCACGGGCGCCGCCGCGCCGGTCCGCTTCCACTCCACATGGGCGGGCGGGATCTCCTCCAGGAAGCGGGAGGGCGGGTTGTACGACGGCTGGCCCCAGGCGCTGCGCAACGCCGACCGCGTGAGGTAGAGCCGCTCCCGCGCGCGCGTGATGCCGACGTACGCCAGGCGCCGCTCCTCCTCCAGTTCCTTGGTCTCGCCGAGGGCGCGCATGTGCGGGAAGACGCCGTCCTCCATGCCGGTCAGGAACACGACCGGGAACTCCAGGCCCTTGGCGGTGTGCAGGGTCATCAGCGTGATGACGCCGTCGCCGTCCTCCTCGTCCGGGATCTGGTCGGAGTCGGCGACCAGGGCGACCTGCTCCAGGAAGTCGGCCAGGGTTCCCTGCTCACCCTCGCCCCGCTCCTGCTCGAACTCCAGGGCCACGGCCGCGAGTTCCTGGAGGTTCTCGATCCGGGTCTCGTCCTGCGGGTCGGTGGAGGCCTGCAACTCGGCCAGGTAGCCGGTGCGTTCGAGGACGGCCTCCAGCACGGTGGCCGGTCCGGCGCCGGACTCGACGATCGTCCGCAGGTCCTCCATCAGCGTGTTGAACCGCTTGACCGCGTTGGTGGAGCGCGCGGCCATGCCGTACGCCTCGTCCACGCGCTTCAGGGCCTGCGGGAAGCTGATCTTCTCGCGCTGGGCGAGGGCGTCGACCATCGCCTCCGCGCGCTCGCCGATGCCCCGCTTGGGCACGTTGAGGATGCGGCGCAGCGGCACCGCGTCCTCCGGGTTGGCGAGGACCCGCAGGTAGGCGAGGACGTCCCGGACCTCCTTGCGCTCATAGAAGCGGACTCCGCCGACGACCTTGTAGGGCAGGCCGACGCGGATGAAGATCTCCTCGAAGACACGGGACTGGGCGTTGGTGCGGTAGAAGACGGCGACGTCTCCCGCGCGCGCGTGGCCCGCGTCGACCAGGCGGTCTATCTCCTCGGCGACGAACTGGGCCTCGTCGTGCTCGGTGTCGGCGACGTAGCCGACGATCCGGGCGCCCTGCCCGGCGTTGGTCCACAGGTTCTTCGGGCGGCGGGACTCGTTGCGCTCGATGACGGCGTTGGCGGCGGACAGGATGGTCTGCGTGGAGCGGTAGTTCTGCTCCAGCAGGATCGTCGTCGCGTCCGGGTAGTCCTCCTCGAACTGGAGGATGTTGCGGATCGTCGCACCCCTGAAGGCGTAGATCGACTGGTCCGCGTCGCCCACGACGCAGAGTTCGGCGGGCGGGACGTCGTGCTCGCCGGGCGGGGTGTCCTCGTCGTGCTCCCCGGTGCCGACGAGCTCCCGCACGAGCGCGTACTGGGCGTGGTTGGTGTCCTGGTACTCGTCCACCAGGACGTGCCGGAAGCGGCGGCGGTAGTGCTCGGCGACATCGGGGAAGGCGCGCAGCAGGTTGACCGTCGTCATGATCAGGTCGTCGAAGTCCAGCGCGTTCGCCTCGCGCAGCCGCGACTGGTACAGGGCGTAGGCCTGCGCCAGGGTCTTCTCGAAGCCGTCGGTGGCCTGGGCGGCGAAGTCCTCCTCGTCGATCAGCTCGTTCTTCAGGTTGCTGATCTTGGCGCTGAAGGACTTCGGCGGGAAGCGCTTGGGGTCGAGCTCCAGGTCGCGGCAGACCAGCGCCATCAGGCGCTTGCTGTCGGCGGCGTCGTAGATCGAGAACGACGAGGTGAAGCCGAGCTTCTTGCTCTCGCGCCGCAGGATGCGCACGCACGCGCTGTGGAAGGTCATCACCCACATCGCGTTGGCGCGCGGGCCGACGAGCTGCTCGACGCGCTCCTTCATCTCGCCCGCGGCCTTGTTGGTGAAGGTGATCGCGAGGATCTGGCCCGGGTGGACGTTCCGCTCGGCGAGCAGGTAGGCGATGCGGTGGGTCAGTACGCGGGTCTTGCCCGAGCCGGCACCGGCGACGATGAGCAGCGGGGAGCCGGCGTGCACGACCGCGGCGCGCTGGTTCTCGTTCAGCCCCTCCAGCAGTGCCGCCGCGTCCAGGACGGGGCGCGGGGCGCCGTCGCGGTAGTAGCCTCCCCCGCTCTCGCCTTCGCTCGCGCGGGGGGACCCCCATCGGTCCGGAGGCACGTCGAACTTCCCGCCGAACAGATCGTCCGGAAGCGGCTCCGGAGCATGATCGTCCTCGGGCGGCGGCGGGGGTTCCTCCTCGTGCCCACGGGGGGTCTGGAGGTCCGCCAGGAAGCTGTCGTCAAAGAGGCTGCTCATCGCTCTACGAGTCTAGGGCGCCGCACCGACAACCGGTCGCGGTCCCAGGAACATGACGGCTCCCGGCGCGGGTCGGTCTTCGCGAGGACCGGGCGCGCCGAGCGCTCACGCATCGGAAGCACCTGGTCACACGCACGTGAACCTTCACGCCCCCAGGGCAAAGGTCACGGAAATGTATCGGACAAAGCGCACACCAACCTTCACAGAAGACACACGAGTTGGCTAGGTTTCCGTCAGGCCGCACGACCCCCCTCCGGCGAACCTCGCCGGGCCGCGCGGCCACCGCCGAATCCGGCGCGCCCCCGCACGGTGCCCGGAGCCGGGGACCCACCGATCCTGGGGTGAATCGGCCGACTCCCGCCCGGGACGACGCCGTAGGGCGACCCTTCCGATCACCCCCGAACCCTCCCCCCGAGGGAAGACCCGGGTACCCCCACCGCTGACCCCGGCAGGCGGCAGTACGGAAGGAGTCGCCTCCCTTGGCGTCGCACCGCAAGCCGCGCCCCGGCGGAACCCAGGGAGAGGGCGCCCGCACACCCGCCCTCGCCACCGCCGCCCTCACCTCCGTGGCCGTGCTCTCCCAGACGGCCGGGGCCGCACCCTCGCCCGCCCCGGGCCGGCCGAGCCAGGAGGAGATCGCGCGCAAGATCGAGGACTTCTACCGCCGAGCGGAATCGGCGGCGGAGACGCCGGTCGCGGCAGCCGACGGGGGCCGGGGCGGCCGGCGGGCCGGGCGAGCCGACCGGGACGCCGGACGGGCCGCGCGGGACGCCGGGCGGGCTGATCGTGGGGGCAGGGACGCCGACGCCGGGGTCGGAGGTGCCTACCGGGCGGCCGGGTGGGCCGAACAGGGGACCGGGTGGACCGGGTCCGGGGGGAGCGGGCAAGGAGGCGGGTGGACCGAGCCCGGTACCGGAAGCGCCGACCGGGGTACGGAGTGGGACGGCCGGGGAACGGGGTGGACCGACCGGGGCACCGGAAGCGTCGATCAGGAAACCAGCCGGACCGGACGGGGCGCCGGGCGGGCCGCACGGGCCGGGTGGTCCAAGCGGGCCGAGGGCGGCGAGCTGGTCGAGCCGGCCGCGGCCTCACGACGGCCCGCCGACAACCTCCAGCGGCTCCGGGACGAGGTCGCCCGCCGTGCCCGGCACCGGGGCCGCGCCGTACAGCGGGCCGTGAACCCCGGCCAGGACAGGGCCCTCCCCACCACACAAGCCGTAATTCCGGCTGAGGGCGGCACCGTTCCGACCGGGCAGCCCGTGATTCCCGCACAGGACGGCACTGTGCCGCCCCAGCGGGCCATGATCCCGGCCCAGCGCGGTACGGTCCCGGCCCAGCGCGGCACGATCGGTGTCCGGGGTACGGGCGTGACACCGCCGCCCGCCGGGGGCACCGCCGTCGCCGGTCCGGTTGGGCACACGGCCGTTCCCGCGCCCCTCGGGAACACGGCGGACCACCGGGCGGAGGTGGCCGTGAGCGGCCCGAGGGCGGCCAAGGCGGCCGTCCAGAAAAAGCTCGCCCACGCGCGCGTGCTGCTGTCCCAGCGGGCGACACGGACCACTGCCACGCCCTCCACCGCCTCCACGGCCACGGCCACGGCCACGGCCACGGCTTCCACGGTCACGACTGCCGCCGTCGCGCCCGCAGCCACCCCGGCCCCAGCCGCCGCACCGCCCTCGGCCGCAGCGTCCGGCACCTACGCCACCAAGGCCAGGAAGGCCATCGCCTTCGCCCGTGCCCAGGTCGGGAAGCCGTGCGTGTGGGGCGCCGCGGGTCCCGGCTCCTACGACTGCGCGGGGCTCACGCAGGCCGCCTGGAAGTCCGCCGGCGTCACCCTCCCGCGTACCGCGCGCGAGCAGGCCGGCGCCGGCACCCCGGTCGCACCGGCCGACGCACGCCTCGGCGACCTCGTCTTCTTCGGCGACGACGCCGGCCACGTCGGACTCTGCACAGGCGACGGCATGATGATCCACGCCCCCAGGCCGGGCGCGTACGTCCGCGAGGAACCGGTCTCCGGTATCGAGGCGGCCGTCCACAGCGTGGTGCGGCCGGGCTGACTCAGCGGCGCACCGAGGTTCACGTCCGGGGAACCGCGATCAAGCCCACGGGAACGGCGATCAAGCCCAGAGGACGACGATCAGGTCTCCAGGACGTCGGTCGAGCCCACAGGACGACGATCAAGTCCACAGGACGGCGATGAAGATGTTGGCCGTGGTCAGCAGGCCGACCAGCCCGAAGAGGCCCTTGTCGATCCGCTCCTCGTCGCGCTTCACATAGACCAGGCCGAGGATCACGATCAGCAGGGCGAGCTTCACGCCGATCTTGACGGTGTTGACGTGGTGGTCGTCGGCCTGGTTGAGGCCGACCAGGGCCACGCCGGTGACCAGCATGGTCAGCGCGCCGTGCAGCATCCCGGGCACGAACCGGGCCGTGCCCTGGCCCATCGCCTTCATCTGGGTGAGGAAACCGCCGAGCAGCGCGGCGATGCCGATGATGTGCAGGCCGACGAAGAGATGGATGAGTACGTCCATGGAGCCGGAGCCTAACCAGCCGGCTCCGGCCCACCACCCACCGGACCCCCTCCTCAAGCCCCCTTCCTGAGCCGACGACCCTCCATGACCGTCCCGGCGACCCCCCGTCACCGCCCCCGGCGACCCTCCGTCACGGCCCCCGGCGACCCTCCGTCACCACGCCCTCCCGCGAATCCGGCAGTCCGGCGGCCCCGCCATGCGGTCTCGCATATATGCGCCCCATAGCACCTCACAGCCACCGGCAGTCCCCCTTTTCCGCTCTTCGGTCAGCACGCTCCGTAAAGGCGACGGCTCCAGTGAGCCCGCATGGTCACATACGGTCACGTCTCGGTCCGTCCGAACCAGTTCCGTACACCGCGTTACCTTCTCGTCACCGTCCGGCCTAGCGTCCTCCCCCAGGTGACCGGCTCCCCACCGCCGCCCGGACCAGGGGCGGCAGTCGGCCACCACCGCCGGAAGAGGCCCGGCGGCTGCCCGCTCCCCTGTGCGGGCCGCCGCGGGGCGTACCGACCGCTCGGTCGTGTGAGTCGTACGGAAGGACGTGACGGTCCAGGTGGCAGCGCACCGCAAGCGCCCCCAACGCCCGCTCAGCGGTCATACGGCCCGGACGGCCGCCACGCTCGCCCTGGCGGGCGCGGCCACCGCGACCGCCTTCGACGGGACGGGGCAGGCCGAACCACAGCCGACGCCGGCGCAGGTGAAGGCCAAGGTGGAGACGCTGTACCGGGAGGCCGAGGCCGCCACCGAGAAGTACGACGGGGCGAAGGAGGAGGCGGACGCCCGCCAGCGGCGGCTGAGCGCGCTGCAGGACGAGACCGCCCGCAAGCAGACGAAACTCAACTCGGCACGGGAGGCGCTGGGCTCGATCGCTGCGGCGCAGTACCGGGAGGGTGGCATCGACCCGGCCTGGCAACTGGCCCTCTCCAGCGATCCCGACCGGTATCTGGACGGTGCCGCGTTGGCGGAGCGGGCCGGTGACCGGCAGGCCGCCGCGGTCTCCCGGGTGCGTCAACAGCTGCGGGAGATCGAGCGGTTGCGCGGCGCCGCGCGCGTCGAGGTGAGGTCGCTGCGGTCGCGGCAGGCGGAGCTGAGACGGCAGAAGGGGATCGTCACCGGCAAGCTGGACGAGGCCCGGCGGCTGCTGGCACGGCTGACTCCGCCGCAGCGGGCCGAGGTCACCGGTGCCGGCGGCACGGGCGCCCGTGTCTCCCGGTCGGGCACCGGCGCGCGGCAGCCGCTGGAACGGCCCGGGTCCGCCGCCCCTGCCTCCCACGCGGCGGCGGCCCTCGCCTACGCCTACAGCAAGCTCGGCAGCCCCTATGTGTGGGGCGCCACCGGACCGAACGCCTTCGACTGCTCCGGTCTGGTGCAGGCCGCCTACCGCTCCGCCGGCATCTCCCTGCCCCGCACCACCTACGCCCAGATCAGCGCGGGACGGCGGGTGTCCCGCTCCGAACTCCAGCCGGGTGACCTGGTGTTCTTCTACTCCGGGATCAGCCACGTCGGCATCTATGTGGGCGGCGGCCAGATGATCCACGCCCCCAACCCGTCGGCACCGGTCCGTCTCGCCCCGATCGACCAGATGCCGTTCGCGGGAGCGACAAGGGTGGAGTGAGGGACGCCGCGGGGCTGCCCCGGAGCGGGACCGCGGGGGGTCAGACCAGCCGGCGCGCGGTCGCCCAGCGGGTCAGTTCGTGCCGGTTGGACAGCTGGAGCTTGCGCAGGACCGCCGAGACGTGGGACTCGACCGTCTTCACGGAGATGAACAGCTGCTTGGCGATCTCCTTGTAGGCGTAGCCCCGGGCGATCAGGCGCAGCACCTCGCGTTCCCGCTGGGTGAGGCGGTCCAGGTCCTCGTCCACCGGAGGGGCGTCGGTGGAGGCGAAGGCGTCCAGGACGAACCCGGCCAGCCGCGGGGAGAAGACGGCGTCGCCCTCCTGGACGCGGAAGATCGAGTCGACCAGGTCGGTGCCGGTGATGGTCTTGGTGACATAGCCGCGGGCGCCGCCGCGGATCACCCCGATCACGTCCTCCGCCGCGTCCGACACCGACAGCGCGAGGAAGCGGACCGGCCGCTCGGCGTCCGCCATCAACGCGGCGCACCGGCGCAGCACTTCGACCCCGCCGCCGCCCGGCAGGTGGACGTCGAGCAGGACCACCTCGGGCCGGGTGGCGGTGATGACCGCGACCGCCTGGTCGACGTCCGCGGCCTCGCCGACCACCTCGACCCCGGTCTCGGCGGTCTGCCCGATCTCGGCCTGGACGCCGGTACGGAACATGCGGTGGTCGTCCACCAGCACCACCCGTACGCGCCGTCCGCCCGCGCCGCCGCCGGTCCGGTCGGTCTCGGCCGGCTCCGCCGCCCCCGCCGTGCCGTTCGCCTCGGTCGCGTCGCTCATGACGTCTTCTCCGCCCTCTCCATCTCCAGCTCGACCTCGGTGCCGCCGTCCGGCACCGCCCGCAGCCGGGCCGTGCCGCCGTAGCGCTCCATGCGGCCGATGATCGATTCTCTGACACCCATGCGGTCGGCGGGTATCGCGTCGAGGTCGAAGCCCGGGCCACGGTCCCGCACGGACACGAAGACCGTCTTTCCCTCGACTTCGGCGTAGACCTGTACGGCACCGCCCTCGCCACCGTACTTGGCGGCGTTCACCATCGCTTCGCGCGCGGCCTGCATCTGCGCACCGGTCTTCTCGTCGAGCGGGCAGTCGCCGACTATCACGACCTCGATGGGCACCCCGTGCTTGTCCTCCACCTCGGCTGCGTTGCGGCGCACGGCCTCGGCGACCGTGTCCGGTTCGTCGGCCTCGTCCTTGCCGGTGCCCTCCGGCTTGTAGAGCCAGGTCCGCAGGTCGCGCTCCTGGGCGCGGGCGAGGCGGCGCACCTCGCCCGCGTTGTCGGCGTTGCGCTGGATCAGTGTGAGGGTGTGCAGCACGGAGTCGTGGACGTGGGCGGCGACTTCGGCGCGTTCCTGGGCGCGGATGCGCATCAGCCGCTCCTCGGACAGGTCCTGGGTCATGCGGACCAGGTAGGGGCCGGCTAGCAGGGTGATGCCGACGAGGACGGCGAGCGCGGCCTGGAGGACGGCGCCGAGGTGGGCGGTCGAGCCCTGGAGGACGAAGATGGCGGTGACACCGGCCGTGACGAGCAGGACGCCGCCGGCCGCGCGGAGCAGGGTGAGGGTGCGGCGCCGGCGGCCGGCCTCGGCCCAGCGGGCCCGGCGGGCGTTGTCCGCCTGGCGCCAGACCAGGGCGACTCCGGCGGCGACGAGCACGGCGGGCACCAGGTACGCCTTGGTGGCGCTGCCCAGGTTCACGCTGCCGACGAAGACCACGGACACGATGACCATGAGGAGCAGCGCGACGATCTGTCCCCGGTCCGGCTTGCGGGCCACCAGTTTGCGGCGGCCGTCCGGCGAGGTCTCCGTGCCCACCAGCGACGGCTTCTGGTCGCCGACGCCGCCGATGCCGAGCGGCACGAAGAACCAGAACGCGGCGTACAGCAGCGCTCCGAGTCCGTCGGCCAAGAACAGGCCGACGAAGACGAGCCGCACCCACACGACGGGCAGCCCGAGGTGCCCGGCGAGGCCCCGCGCCACTCCGCCGAGCCAGCGTCCGTCGCTGCTGCGGTAGAGCTTGCGCGGGGGCCGCGGGTCGTCGAGTGGCAGGCTTGCGGCTTCCGGCATGCCAACGATGGTCACACGAGCGGCGGGAGGGAGCATCAGGGTCGGCCCCCGAGACGCCCCTGATCTTTCGTCGGGGGCGGTCCGGGCGGGCGGTTCGGCGGGTGTCGCGCGGCGCCCGGTGCCGCTCGAACGCTTCCCCGTCCCGTCTCAGGGCCGATTTCAGGGTTGGCCCAGGGTCGTCCCGACTGCCGTCGCGGCGGCCGGGCCGTCACCATGGACGCATGACGGATCACGAGCACGCCGCGACGGGTCCGGGACCCGGCCCCGGCCCGCGCCCGGCCCCGGGCACCGGGCCGACGGATGCCGCGCCCGCCGCGACGGACGAGACGGGAGCGGCCGGCGCCGGCCCGCACTCCCCCACGCACGAGCCGGAACGGAAGGAGGGCGCCGAGGTGCCCGACCGGTTCCGGCGCGACCGCCGGCACAAGATGATCGCGGGCGTGTGCGCGGGACTCGGCCGGCAGACCGACATGGACCCCGTCATCTTCCGGATCACGTTGGCCGTGCTCTCCGCGACCGGTGGTCTCGGCCTCATCTTCTACGGCTTCGCCTGGCTCCTGGTGCCCTACGAGGACGAGGAGGAGAACGAGCTGCGCAAGCTCCTCACGGGCCGGGTGGACGGCCAGGCGCTGGCCGCCGTGCTGTTCGCCCTGGTCGGCTGCGGGATCTTCCTGACGATGCTGAGGAACGGCGGGGTCCTGGCGTTCGCGACGGTGCTCTCGTTGCTGCTCGCCGGCGCCGGGTACTGGTCGCGGCGCCGTGGCGCTCCCGACCCCGACCCCCTGGCCGCGCAGGCCGCGGCCGACGCGCCGCCGGAAGCCCAGGCGCCGCCGGTCGTCACCACCTACCCCTCCTGGTGGCGGGACCCGATCGTCAAGGACGGCACCCATGTCGGCGGCACCGGTTATCTGTGGGGGCCGGGCGACGCCCGTGAGCGTGATCTGACCTCGGTCGTGGACGTCGGCGTACCCGATCCCTGGACACACCCCGGGGCGATACGGACGCCGCACGCCGCGCCCCCGAGACCGCGCGGCCCACGCTGGATCGGCGGCTGGGTGTTCCTGCTCGCCCTGCTGGCGGGCGGCCTGGGCACGGGGCTCAGCTGGGACACGCACCCGCTGGGCACCAGCCTGCAGACCGGACTGGCGTGCGCGCTCGCGGTGTTCGGGCTGGGCATCGCGCTCAGCGCGTTCCTGGGCCGCACCGGGGCCGGCACGGTGTTCCTGGCGCTGGTCACGGCGGGGCTGCTCGCGGGGGCGTCGGCACTGCCCCGGGACATCACCACCCACTGGCGGGAGACGTCGTGGAAGCCGGTGGCGGCGGCCCAGGTGCGGTCCGAGTACGACCTCGGCACCGGGCGGGGCACCCTGGACCTGACCCGGGTGCACCCGGCCAGGGGGCAGACGGTCGCGACGGACGCCCGGGTGGGCGCGGGACAGCTGAAGGTGATCGTGCCGGCGGATGCGGCGGTGCGGCTGAGCGTCGACGTGGGGGTGGGCGACATCCGGCTGCCCGGGGACAGCGGAAAGGACGTGGACGTGCGGCCCGGCAGGCACCAGGAGGTGACGCTGGCGCCCGCCAAGGGCGCCGGGAAGGGCGGCACGCTGGATGTGACGCTCGGCGTCGGAGTGGGACAGGTGGAGGTCAGCCGTGCTGCGTCATGAGTTCCAGCCGGGAAAGCTGGTCACCGGGCTGTTCCTGACCGCCACCGCCGTGGCCTTCGCGGGGGACGCGGGCGGTCTGTGGGAGACACCGTGGTTCGCGGTCGTCCCGCTGGTCGTGGGCGGGCTCTGCCTGGCCGGCGTCACGGCGGTGCTGACCCGGGGGATACGCAGACGGGGCGGCGCCGAGGGCGGTCAGCGGTAGCCGCCGGTCCTTCGGCGGCGGGCCCGCCAGGCGGCGTCGAGGGAGAGGTAGGGGGTGCCGGCGAGGACCAGGGGGAGCCAGGCCATCAGATAGGCGAGGTCGTTGCCGTAGTAGTAGGGGGTGGTCGCCCAGCTCACCGTCAGCCAGAGGCTGAGGGAGATCAGCGCGCCGCCGAGTGCGGCCAGCCGGCCGAACAGGCCGATCAGGACGCCGATGCCGACGGCCAGTTCACCGAGGGCCATGGCGTAGCCGAAACCGACCGGGCTCTTCAGGGCCAAGTCGACCAGGGCCGGGATGGCGGCGGAGTCGCGGGCCGAGCGCATGGTGTCGCCGATGGAGCCGGTGCCGCCGGACTTCAGGAACGCGCTGTCGGTGAGCTTGTCCAGACCCGCGTAGACGAAGGTGAGGCCCAGGAAGATCCGCAGGGGCAGCAGGGCGTAGTGGCTGGCGGTCTCCCGCCAGGTGCGGTGGCCGTCCAGCCGGGTGGTGTGCATGTCCGTCCGCATCCCGTGAGTCATCGCTGCCCGCCGCCTCTCGCCCGCCGTAGCACCCCTCACGTGACCATACGTATGACGAAGGGAGCCCGTTCAATCCTTTCCTGAACGATTTTCCGGATTTCGGGTGTCGGCGTGAACAAGGGGGGCCGGGCTTCCGAGGGGCCTCACCCGCCTCACGCGGCCCTGCTTCTCCTCACGCGGCCTTGCGGGCGATGCGGTTCAGGGCGAGACCCAGGCGGCGGTCGGGCGGCCCGTCGGTCAGTCCGGTGAGCCCGATCTCCTCCGCCAGTCGTCGCAGGTGGACGTCGACCGCGGACTCCACGTGCTCGGCGAGTGCCGCCGCCGCCCGCGGCACCCGCTGCCGCGCCAGGAGCCCCGTCACGACGGCGGCCACGGCGGCCGGCCACCAGAAGCACCCCAGCACGGCGTAGCAGACGGCCCAGACGGAGCCCATGACAGCGGTGTCGAAACGGGTCCGCAGGGTGCGCAGCTCGGTCCGCACGTCGTCCGGCAGCACCATCCACAGCCGGGGCCAGCAGGCGGCGAGGTCGATGCCGTACTGGGTGTCCAGGCGGACGACGGTGGCCGCGAGCCGGTCACCGGTGTAGGTGGGGCGCGTCGGCCGGGCGAGCGCGATGCGGTCGCGGCGGGCGGTCAGCATGTCGATCTCCTGGCGGGCTTCCGCCGTCCGGTCGCGGGCCGGACGGGCGGCGCGCAGCCGGTCGATGTCTTCCCGGAGATCGTCCCAGTGCCGGGCACGGCGGGCGGTCAGCCGGTGGGCCGGCTGCCGGAGCGGGCCGGCCCAGTCTCCGGTCCAGATCCGTACGGCGCCGTCGCCGCACGTCCGTACCAGCGTCGCGACGGCCACGGCGGCGAGGACGAGGGCCGCCGCGGCGACGAGTTGCTCGCCGGTGGGCCAGTGCCCCGCTGTCGTCGCCCAGTGGCCGAGCCGCCTTCGCAGCAGCGACCAGTCGAGGGCGTGGGCGTGGCCGAGGACGGCGGCGGTGGCGGTGGCCCCCACGAACAGCAGGCCGGGGGCCGCCAGCGCGGTCAGCCACTTCTCGGCCAGCTTCTCGCCGAGTCCGTCGAGGACCGGGGCCACCGGTCATGCCTCCACGACGCGCAGCGGCCTGTCGTGCAGCCAGCAGCGTCCGCCGGCCGGGATGGTGCCGCTCGGCCGGCGGGGCTCGTTCAGACCGCACCAGCCCTCGGGGCAGCGGTAGACCTCACCGCCGGCGCGGGGAACGGCACCGGGGAGGAGGGAGTCACCCGGTTCCCATCCGCGTACCGCGCCGTCCGGGCCGGTCAGGACGTGTTCGGGCACGCCCAGGGCGTCGATCGCCTGCCGCACGGTGGCCGTACCGTCGAGCACGGACCGCACGGCGGCACGGAGGGCGGCTCCTTCCTGCTCCTCGGGCAGCCATTCGAGCGCCGCGCAGAAGCCGGCGCGGAGTGTGCGTTCGTCGTCCACCGGGCAGCTCCTCACAGTCCGTGGTGAATGACCGAGCCCCAGAACAGCGGATCGCGGTAGCGGGGGTGTGCTCGCAGCACGCCGATGGCCCGGTGCAGGGCGACCGCGGCGGGCGGGGTGCCGGGGGCGGCGAGGTGGCGGTACACCTCTCGGGCGAGCAGGGGGCCCATCCGGTCGTCGACGGTCCACAGGCTGCCGATCACCTGCCGGTAGCCGCAGAGCTGGAAGGCGGAGGCCACGGAGATGACCTCGTCGGCCAGTTCCTCGCCGGGTGCGGCGCTGTGGCAGGCGGAGAGGTAGGCGAACCGGGCGTCCGTCAGCCGCTCCCCCGCCAGTTCGCGCAGGGTGAGTTCCCCGCCGTGCAGAAGCAGCCGGCTGCGCGCGGGGTCCCCGGGGTCCCGTACGCCGTGGCAGGCCAGGTGGGCGTGGGTGTGGCCGCGCAGTGCGGCCAGCACCGCCCGTGGCGTGGCCTCGGTGCCGCGCAGCACGTCCCGGCGGCCCGGCGCCGCGCCGATGGCGGCCAGTTCGTCGTCCAGGGCGGCCAGCGGGGGGTGCGCGCCGCGGGCGTCCACGGCCACGGCCAGGAGGGAGGCGGGCTGCTCGCCGGTGACCGGCAGGGAGCGGGCGTGCAGCAGGGCGCCCAGGGTCGGGGTGAACGAGGAGACGACCCGGTCGTGGGTGTGGACGGGCCCGTCGGGGCCGTCCTCCAGCACCGCGGCGTGCAGCGGCAGGAGGGACAGCACCCCGGTCGGGCACCACCACAGGCGTGGCGGGGACGCGCCGGGGTCCGGCGGTCCGGCCAGGTCCAGGTGGGCGAGGACGGGTCGCACGATGCGGGCCCCGAGCCAGCGCAGCGTGTCCTTCAGCTCCTGGTCGGCCCGCAGGCGCTCGCGGCCCGTCGCACCGCCGAGCCGGGTCACGGCGGTGCGGAAGACCTCGGCGCGCCGGCCGATCTCGTCCTCGGTGACATCGAGCGGCAGCCTGTCCACGCGGCCGGGTCCGCCGGGCGGCCGGGTCACGAGCAGCACGGAACAGCCCCACGCGGACACGTTGATCACGGCGACGGGACCGTCCGCCGCGGCCTCGCTCAAGCGTTCCCAGCCGAGCGGCCGCTGGAAGTCCTCCCAGTCCTCCAGGGCGCGGATGTCCCGGACCACCTGGTCGTACTCGGCGGCTGCCGCCTTGCGTTCCTCGGGTCCGCGCTGACGCGCGACCAGCTCGGCGCAGACCCGCTCGAACCGTTCGGCGAGGGGGCGCGAGACGGCGGCGAGGTCGTCGTGCCGGCCGCGCAGCCGCAGGGCCTGGGCCAGCAGGACACCGCGCCCCTGTTCCAGCCGGACGAGTGCTTCCTGGGGCCGCCCGGCCATGACGGAGGCGGTCGCGGCGACGGTGGCCAGCGAGGACACCTCGCGCAGCCTGGTCTCCTGCGACTCCCGGCCCAGCGCCGGACCGGTCAGCTTGGGCAGCAGCTCGGTGAGCGCCACGCGGAAGCCCTCCCGGGCGAGGTCCAGGGCGCCCAGACTGGCCGCGTGGACGCCCCAGGCGTAGGCGCAGCGCAGCCGGGTGCGGATGTCCTCGGTGGGTGTGAGGGCGGTGGCGCCGTACTGCTCGACGGCCTCGGCGATGGCCCGGTCGTCGCCGAAGAGCGCGCCCCGGTCCGCGAGCAGCTCGGCCAGCTCCATGCGCGCGAGTTGCCGGATGGGGCCGGCGCCCGGGGAGCCGTCCGCGACCTGGCGCAGGATCGCCTCGGCCCGGCGCAGGTCCTCGGCCCCTCGTCGGTGGGTGCCGCGTCTGCCCAGCGCGACGGCCAGCTTGACCGCCATGACCGGGTGGTCGTGCTGGGCCGGTGGTGTGGCGGCCACGGCGAAGGTGAGGTGCTCGACGGCCTCGTCGAGGTCGGCCTGCCGTTCGTACAGGTCGTAGCGCGCGGTGAGGACGGCGGCCAGGTTGGTCAGCCGCTGGGGGTGGGCCGGGGAGGCGGCCACGGCGGGGTCGCAGCCGTCCCGGACGGCGGTGGTGGCCGCCTCCAGGTCGGCGGGGTCCTGGGTGTGGACGTACCGGTCGAGGTGCGCCAGACCCAAGAAGGAGGCGACCGACGCGCGGAGCTCGGCGTCCAGTGCCCCGCCCGCGAGCGCGGCCCGCAGCTCGGTGACCGAGGCGTCGAGGTCCGTCAGTTCACCCGTCGTCTCGAACCGCATCCGCAGGACCTGTCCCAGCTCGGCGCGGCGCAGGCTGCGCTCCGGTTCCGCGGTCGCGGACGTGGCCAGGGCGGTGCGCAGCCGGTCGACGGCGTCGTCGAGGCGTTCCAGGCCGCCGCCCCGCATGTACGCGCCCACCTCGGCCGCGGGGCTGCCCTCGGCCGGCGGCTGAGGCGGTGCCTTGGCCAGTGCCGACGCGAGTTCGGCCAGCATCGCGTCACGGAACTGGTCGTCGGTGGGCAGCTCGGCGAGGGCCCGGCGCATGAGGGTGATCCCGCGCGCCCTGGCGTCCTCGGGTCCGACGCCGAGGTCGGCCATCGCCTTAAGGCCGATGGCGAAGCCGAAGGCGATGTGCGGCCCGGACTCCTGGCCGCGGGCCTCCACGAAGGCGTGCCCCAGGAGCGCTCCGGCCACCAGGACCGCCTCCGGGTCCTTCGCGGCGGTGCCGGCGGCGAGCAGCGCCCTGCCGACGGCGTGCACGGTCTCGTACGCCGGCACGTCCCCGGGCGGATGCTCGGCGAAGCCGTCGCGCAGCGGCTGCGGTACCGAGGCGGGCCGGACCGCGTGCACGATCCGCAGGAGGAGGGTGTACGCGTGATGGTCCCAGACCTGGCCTTCGGGCAGGTGCTGGAGCCGTTCCAGGTAGTAGGTGCCCGCCAGGTAGACGGCGTCGAGGACGTCCGGGTCCGCGGCGGCGTGCGCCGGGGTGAGCCGGTCGCGGTGCTCGTGGACGCCGCGGGCGATGTTGCGGTGGGTCTCCGACGAGAGCACCGCCTCCGGCTCGACGAACGACCACAGCCTCAGCGTGTCCGGCTCGGCCATCGCCGCATGGATGGCATCCCGTATCCGCGCGCTCGGTTTCCGCATCCCCGTACCCCCCACCGCGTCCGCGTCGCCGGCTGCGGTTGGCGGTACTGTAGCGAGGATCACGGCAGGAGTCGGGCGATCGTATGAAATTCGGTCTGTGCCGGGGCGTTCACTCCGTCACCTGGACGACGCACCGGTTCGTCGCCACGCCGGCCGCGGTCACCACCTGCACCTCCACCGCGCCGGGCTCCACCTCGGCCGGTACGGGCACGGTCAGGACGGTGTCCGTGGGATTGCGGAAGCCGCCCGTGACCGGGACCAGGGGGACGTGCACGTCGACGGCGCCGATGCGGACGACCGTGCGGGAGAGCCGGTCGGCGTCCTGGGCGCCGGGCGGGACGAAGCCGCTGCCGCGGATCTCGATGTCGTCGCCGGTGCGGATCGGGCCGTCGAGGTCGCCGGGTTCGCGGGCGCGGACCACCGAGAGGATGACCGGCCGGCCGCCCTCGGCGTACTTGCCGGCCAGGTAGGTCGCGGCCGAGATCAGCACGATCACGCCCAGGCCCCAGGGCAGGTCGGGCAGCTGGTCGGGGCGGCGGGCCAGTCGTACGGCGGCGAACAGCAGGGCGACGGCGCTGATGGCGACGTACTGGATGTCGGTGAAGGCGCCCCGGCCGGAGTCGTCGGTGAGCAGGTCGGCGGCGCGCGGACGGTGGGCGGGCACCTTCTGCAGCCGTTGGGCGAGGATGCGCAGGCCCACCACCCGGCGGACCAGGACGGCGACGCCGCAGACGACGGCGAGGACGGTGACCACGCCCGCGCCGCGCGCCAGGCCGAGGCCGGAGAGCAGCGCGTCGCGTCCGGCGTGGTCGGAGGCGGCGGCCAGGCGGGCGGCGAGCAGCAGGACGGCGTACGCGACGAACAGGACCCAGCAGGCGGCGACGGTACGGGAGGTGGAGAGGCGGTTGTCCTCGCCGATCACCGGCGCGAGCGCCCCGCCGCGCGCGCGGTGCAGGAAGCAGGCGGCGGTGAGTACGGCGGCGACGACGAGCGCGGCGAGCAGGGCCGCGGTGCGGGCGCCGGTCCAGCCCGCGCCGACCGCGGTGAGCGCCTCGGCCAGCAGCAGCGCGGTGAGCGCGCCCCAGACCGTGTACACCGTCCGCAGCCACAGCCGGGCGAGCCGGGCCGCGCCCTCGGCCCGGCTGTGTTCGGCGACGGCCTCGGCCCGCTCGGTCAGCTCCTCGGAGATCCACTGGCGGGACGCGGAGGCCGAGTGGGCCACGGCCGCCGGAAGTCCCCGGCCGGCGGCGAACTCGTCGCGCCGGCGCAGGAACGCGGCGACGGCCCGCCGGTGTCCCTCCCGGGCGCCGTGCGGGCAGTCCCCGCAGGTGCATCCGCCCTCGTGGACGCCGTCGGCGTCCGTGTGCCCTCTCGCCTCCTGCACCGCCACGCCCGACGCCCGCCTTCCCCGTGACCTGCCGATCCGGCCGGTGGCACCCGTGGTGGGCACGACGGCCGGGCAACTCCCCTGTGCCGGAAGCGAATTGTGCCCTACGCCGGGCCCTGTGGCGTGCCGGGGCAGGGTCACCGGGGGTGAAGCCGGTACCGCTGTGTTGACCCGGCGGCGGATCGCCCACGGAGCGCACCGCTCCGGTACGTCGGCCGGGCGGATCCGGCGGGTCGGCGGGCGGCCCGGTGCGTCAGCCGAGCAGGTCCGGTTCGCTGCGGCTGATGTCCTGCCACAGGGGCTGGTAGTTGATCCAGGCCACGAGGTCGCCGCCGAGCTGTTCGCGGGTGGCGACGGCGAGTTTGTGGTCGATGAGCACCGGGCGGCCCGCCGCCCTGGCCAGCAGCTGCACCTGGCAGGACCGGTCCAGGGACAGGAACCACCAGGCCGCCGCGTCGACCGAGTCGCCGACGGTGAGCAGCCCGTGGTTGCGCAGCACCAGGGCCTTGCGGGAGCCGAGCACGGCGGCGATCCGGCGGCCCTCCTCGGCGTCCACGGTGACGCCGGTGTAGGTGTCGTACAGGGCGAGGTCCTCGTAGAAGGCGCAGCTCTCCTGGGTGATGGGGTCGATCAGGTCACCGAGGGCGGCGAGGGCGCGGCCGTGCACGGAGTGGCAGTGGGCGACGGCGACGACGTCGGGGCGGGCGGCGTGCACCTGGGCGTGCACGGTGAACGCGGCCTGGTTGACGTGGTAGCGGCCCTCGACGACCTGCCCGTCCTGGTTGACGAGGACGAGATCGCCGACGGTGACGTGCCGGAACGGCATCCCGAAGGGGTTGACCCAGAAGCAGTCGGTGAACTCGGGGTCCCGGGCCGTGATGTGCCCGGACACCCCGTCCTCGAAGCCGGCCCGCCCGAAGATCCGCAGGGCGCCCGCGAGCCGCTCCTTGCGGTGCCGGCGCTCGTCCTCGGCCGAGTCGTGCATCGGCGGCATGGCGAACTGCAGCCGGTCGGTGGGCAACGGCAGGGGCGGGGTGGGCCCGTGCATGGATCCTCCCGTACGGGGATTGCGGTAACGGGCCGGAAGGTACCGCCGGCCGGCGCGAAAGGGCAGAGCCGTGCTGTGAAGATGCCGCGCAAACCCGACAACAGGTGTCGGGATTGACGGTGAGACTGGCCCGTATGAACTGGGCAGACTTCAGCACCGCCGTACCCGATCTGGCGCGGACCGCCGAGAAGCGCTTCGGCGCCCACCGCCACCATGTCCTCGCGACCCTCCGCAAGGACGGCTCGCCCCGCACCTGCGGGATCGAGGTCCGCTTCCTGGGCGGGGAGCTGTGGCTCGGCATGATGCCGGGTTCGGTGAAGGCCCTCGACCTGCGCCGCGACCCCCGGTTCGCCCTCCAGGCCAACCCGGGCGCGGGCACGGACATGGGCGGCGGCGACGTCCGGATCGGCGGTCGGGCGTACGAGGTCGAGGACGGCCGGGCCAGGGCCGCGTACGTGGAAGAGGTGGAACCGCCGCAGCCGTTCCACCTCTTCCGCACCGAGCTGACGGAGGTCGTACGGACCTGCGTCGAGGACGACACGTATCTGGTCACCCAGGTCTGGAAGCCCGGTGCGTCCCTGCGCACGCTGAAGCGCGCGTAGGGCCTACTCCCACTCGATGGTGCCCGGCGGCTTGCTCGTCACGTCGAGGACGACCCGGTTGACGTCACGGACCTCGTTGGTGATGCGGGTGGAGATCTTCGCCAGCACGTCGTAGGGCAGCCGCGACCAGTCGGCCGTCATCGCGTCCTCGGAGGAGACCGGGCGCAGGACGACCGGGTGGCCGTAGGTGCGGCCGTCGCCCTGGACGCCCACGCTGCGGACGTCGGCGAGCAGGACCACCGGGCACTGCCAGATGTCGCGGTCCAGGCCGGCCGCGGTCAGTTCCTCGCGGGCGATGGCGTCGGCCTCGCGCAGCAGGTCCAGCCGCTCCTTGGTGACCTCGCCGACGATGCGGATGCCGAGGCCCGGGCCCGGGAAGGGCTGGCGCTGGACGATCTCCTCCGGCAGGCCCAGCTCCTGGCCGACCATGCGGACCTCGTCCTTGAACAGCTTGCGCAGCGGCTCGATGAGCTTGAACTCGAGGTCCTCGGGCAGGCCGCCGACGTTGTGGTGCGACTTGATGTTCGCGGTGCCGGTGCCGCCGCCGGACTCCACCACGTCCGGGTAGAGGGTGCCCTGGACCAGGAACTCCACGGCCGGGCCCTCGTCGGCGATGATCTCGGCCTGCGCCTGCTCGAAGACGCGGATGAACTCCCGGCCGATGATCTTCCGCTTCTCCTCGGGGTCGCTGACCCCGGCCAGCGCCTCGAGGAAGCGCTCCTCGGCGTCGACGACCTTCAGCTGGACGCCGGTGGCCGCGACGAAGTCCTTCTCGACCTGCTCGGTCTCGCCCTTGCGCATCAGGCCGTGGTCGACGTACACGCAGGTCAGCTGGGAGCCGATGGCCTTCTGGACGAGGGCCGCGGCGACGGCGGAGTCCACGCCGCCGGACAGGCCGCAGATCGCGCGCTTGTCGCCGACCAGCTCGCGGATGGCCTCGACCTGCTCCTCGATCACGTTGCCGGTGGTCCAGTTCGGCTCCAGGCCGGCACCGCGGTACAGGAAGTGCTCCAGCACCTGCTGGCCGTGCGTGGAGTGCATGACCTCGGGGTGGTACTGGACGCCGTAGAGCTTCTTGTCGTCGTTCTCGAACGCGGCGACCGGGACGACGTCCGTGGAGGCGGTGACCGCGAAGCCCTCGGGAGCGGCGGAGCAGGCGTCGCCGTGGGACATCCACACGTGCTGCTCGGCCGGGGTGCCCTCGAAGAGGGTGGAGGAGTTCTTGGCGACGTGCAGGTCGGTACGGCCGTACTCGCGGGCGCCGGTGTTGTCGACCGTGCCGCCGAGGGCCTGCGCCATGAGCTGGAAGCCGTAGCACATGCCGAAGACGGGGACGCCGGCCTCGAAGATCGCGCGGTCGAGGGTGGGGGCGCCCTCCTCGTACACGGACGAGGGGCCGCCGGAGAGGATGATCGCCGCGGGGTTCTTGGCGAGCATCTCGGCGACCGGCATGGTGCTCGGCACGATCTCGCTGTAGACCCGCGCCTCGCGGACGCGTCGGGCGATGAGCTGGGCGTACTGCGCGCCGAAGTCGACGACCAGGACGGTGTCGGGGGTGGCGGCAGACTGGGTCGCTGATGACACGGGGTGCCTTCTGGTGGTCGGGCGGGGGTCTGTGCTTCCGATTCTAACGGGGCGGCCGGGGGACCTTCCGAGGGAAGCCGCCGTGGCATACTGGCCGTATGCGCAAGCACTCGACCTTCGTCTTTACCTATGGCACCCGGCCCGCCGGCTGCCATGGTCGTGCTGCTTGAGCTGACGCCAAGCGACTTCCCAGGCGCCCCGGGCCGACAAGGCCCGGGGCGTCTGTCGTTTCTCCGGGCCGTGTCGTTCCGGGGCACTCATCCCAGCGAGGAGCCCGACATGACCACCACCGCACCGGACACCGCACCGGAGGCGATCATCGCCGACGCCCGTGACCGCATCGACGCGCTCGACGACCGGATCATCGGTCTCGTGCAGGAGCGGATGGCCGTCTCCGCCGTCGTCCAGCAGACCCGTATCGCCTCCGGCGGGCGGCGGGTGCACCTGTCCCGCGAGATGGAGATCCTCGGCCGCTACCGGGACGCGCTCGGCAAGCCGGGCACCGCTCTCGCCATGACGCTGCTCGAGCTGAGCCGGGGTCGTATCTGAGTTCGGTGCCGCTCTCACCCGTACGGCGCGTGACCGGCCCGCGCACCGCTTCGTTGAGGGGGGTGTCCGTGCCAGCCAGGGGCGGGCCCGAAAGAACCACGCGTGGCTCGTTGGAGCGATGAGGCGTACGGGTCGTGCCGTACGCCGTGGGACCTCGCTCCGGGACGTGACCGGACGGCAGGGGACAGCAGCCCGGTCACCCAAGAGAACGGCCGGCCCCGGGGACGCCCGGGGCCGGCCGGCGGAACCCGACAACTGCGGACAGACCACAGGGCACAGGGACAAGCGGCGCGGCCCCCGGCGCCGCTCCCCGGCACCGGCGCTTGCCCTGACGCCGGTGCTGACTGGAAGAAGGGCCCCGCGGCCTCTCCGTCCCGCGGGGCCCTTCGTCATGCCCGTACTCCGCATTGTGACTCGTATCACATAAGAATCCCCGGTCTCCGGAGCAACCCTTCACTCTTTCCGCCGATCAAACGTGCGGATCAAGAAAACGGTGAGAGGGACCTGCCTTCGGAGGGGGATGCAGGTCCCTCTGTGCCGTCAAGGCGACTCCCGCGGGGCGCTCCCCGCCCTTCCGGTCACTTCTTCGGCGGTACCGCCGGCATCCCGAGGAACGGCAGCCGCAGTGCGCCGAACGCGTCCGCCGGGACCACCGGGGCCTGCGGCTCCACCGGCTTCAGCCGCTCGTACGCCGCTCCGGGCGCCGGCCGCGGGTCCTCCTCGCCCTTGTTCGGCCAGAACGACATCGCCCGCTCGGCCTGCGCGGTGATCGTCAGCGAGGGGTTCACCCCCAGGTTCGCCGAGACCGCGGCGCCGTCCACGACCGAGATGCCGGGGTGGCCGTAGAGCCGGTGGTACGGGTCGATCACGCCCGTCTCCGGTGAGTCGCCGATGGGGCAGCCGCCGAGGAAGTGCGCGGTGAGCGGGGTGCCCATCAGCTCGCCGACGTTGCTGCCGGGGAAGCCGTTGATCTCGGCGGCGAGCGCGGAGGCGGCCTCGGTCGCGGCCCTGATCTGCTTGGGGTTCGGCGCGCCGTGCCCCTGCCGCGCGGTGAGCAGGCCCTTGCCGACGCCGCCGGGCTTCAGGTACGTGGTCAGCGAGTTGTCCAGGGACTGCATGACCAGGCCGATGATGGTCCGCTCCGACCAGCGCCGGTTGGACAGGGAACGGGCGACCAGCATCGGGTGCCGGGCCGCGTTCGCCAGCCAGGCGAGGACGCGCGAGGAGCCCTCGGCGTAGGGCACCTGGAGGATGGACAGGCCGCCCATCGAGTTGGAGCCCTTGCCGTAGCGGACCGGTTCGATGTGGGTGTTCTCGTCGGGGTGGATCGAGGACGTGATGGCGACGCCCCGCGTGAAGTCGGCACGCGGCGCGCCGGTGGCCCTGCGGTAGCGCCGGTTGTCGGTCTGGGCGCCGACCAGGGCCTCGGAGTTGGTGCGGGTCAGGTCGCCGAGCCGGGCGGAGAGGTACGGCAGCTGACCGCCGGCCCTCATGCGGTGCAGCAGGGTCTGGGTGCCGTAGGTGCCGGCCGCGAGGACCACCTTGCGGGCGGTGAAGAGCCGGCCCTCGCCCTTCTTCCTCCGGTCCGTCGGCAGGGTCGCCACCGCGTAGCCGCCGCGCGAGTCGTCCGTGACCGACACGACCGTCGTCATGGGGTGCACGACCGCGCCGGCCTTCTCGGCGAGGTACAGGTAGTTCTCGTTGAGGGTGTTCTTCGCGCCGTGCCGGCAGCCGGTCATGCACTCGCCGCACTCGGTGCAGGCCTTGCGGTCGGGTCCGGCCCCGCCGAAGTACGGGTCGTTCACCTGCTCGCCGGGCCGGGCCCTCGCCTTGCCGTCGGCGTCCTCGCCGTCACCGAAGAACACGCCCACCGGGGCGAGGTGGAAGGTGTCGCCGACGCCCATCCGCTCGGCCGCCGCCTTCAGGTGGACGTCGGAGGGGGTCATGGTGGGGTTCAGCCGCACGCCGAGCATGCGCCGGGCCTGGTCGTAGTACGGCTTCAGCTCCTCCTGCCAGTCGGTGATGTGCCGCCACTGGGGGTCGTCGAAGAAGGGCCGCGGCGGCACGTAGAGGGTGTTGGCGTAGTTGAGGGAGCCGCCGCCGACGCCCGCGCCGGCCAGCACCATCACATTGCCCAGCAGGTGGATGCGCTGGATGCCGAACATGCCGAGCCCCGGGGCCCAGAGGTAGTTCCTCAGGTCCCAGGAGTTCTTCGGCAGGGTGGCGCGGGTGAAGCGGCGTCCGGCTTCCAGTACCCCGACCTTGTACCCCTTCTCGGTGAGCCGGAGGGCGGACACCGAGCCGCCGAAGCCGGAGCCGACGATCAGGACGTCGTAGTCGTAGGCGTCTTGCGGCACGTGTACTCCTCGTCGAGTTGCGGCTGCGGGTCGTTCGTGGCCGGACGCGGCTCCCCGCGCCCCGGGCCGGTCAGCGGAACCGGAATGCCTTCATCAGCTTCAGGCTCGTGCTCATGAAGCGGGCGTAGGACTCGTCGTCCATCCCCAGCGAGGGCGCCATCGGCAGCAGCCGCTGCTGGGCGACGGTCTGGGCCTCCGTGTACTTGAGGATGCCCTCGGAGCCGTGGCGGCGGCCCAGGCCGGAGTCCTTCATGCCGCCCATCGGGGACTGGACGCTGCCGTAGGCCGGGGCGTAGCCCTCGTTGACGTTGACCGTGCCGGTGCGCAGGCGGGCTGCGACGTCCCGGCCGCGGCGGGCGTCGGTCGTCCACACGGAGGCGTTCAGGCCGTACGGCGTGGCGTTGGCGCGTTCGACGGCCTCGTCGTCGCTCGTGAAGCGGTAGACCGAGACGACCGGGCCGAAGGTCTCCTCCTCGCACACGGCCATGGAGCTGTCGACGCCGTCGAGGATGGTGGGCTCGAAGAAGTAGGGGCCGATGTCGGGGCGGGCCACCCCTCCGGCGATCACCTTCGCGCCCTTCGCGACGGCCTCCTCGACGTGCCGCCGCACGGTCTCCAACTGGCGTTCGCCGACCAGCGAGCCCATGTCGGCGCCGTAGGCGAGGGAGGTGCCGAGCCGCATGGCCCGGGTGCGGGCGGCGAACCGCTCCAGGAAGGCGTCGGCGACGGACTCGTGGACGTACAGCCGCTCGATGGAGATGCACAGCTGGCCGGCGGAGGAGAAGCAGGCGCGTACGGCTCCGGCGGCGGCCTTGTCGATGTCGGCGTCCTCCAGCACCAGCATGGCGTTCTTGCCGCCGAGTTCGAGGGAGACGCCGACCAGCCGGGAGGCGGCGCCGACGGCGACCTCGCGGCCGGTGCGGGTGGAGCCGGTGAAGGAGACGTAGTCGGCGCGCCTGACCAGTTCCGGGCCGACGACCGGCCCCTCGCCGAGGACCACCTGGAAGACGCCCTCGGGCAGGCCGGCCTCGATGAGCAGGTCCCGGGCCCACAGCGCGGTGAGGCAGGTCTCGGTGTCCGGCTTCATCACGACGGCGTTGCCGGCGGCGAAGGCGGGCAGCGCGTCGCCGACGGACAGCTCCAGCGGGTAGTTCCACGGGGCGATCTGGCCCACCACCCCGCGCGGGTGGCGCAGTTCGGTGACCTTGGTCAGCGTCGGCACGGCGCCCGCGTGCCGCTTGGGCTTCAGGTAGGCGGCGGCCCGGCGGCCGTAGTGGCGGGCCGCGACGGCGACGGCCTGCACCTCCTCGTGCGCGTGCAGCCGGGCCTTGCCGGTCTCCAGCTGGACCAGGTCGAGGACCTCCGCCTGCCGCTCCAGCAGCAGGTCGTGGAAGCGGAGCAGGACGGCGGCCCGCTGCCGGACCGGGACCTTCGCCCACACGGCCTGGGCGGCGCGGGCCGCCTCGAAGGCCTTGCCGACGTCCTCCGGCGTGGACTCGGGCAGGTCGGCCAGCTTCTCGCCGGTGAACGGGGTGTGGTTGGCGGTGCGGCCGGAGCCGGCGACGCCCTTGGTGAGCTGGGCCACCAACTCCGGCGTGACCACGTCGGCGGCGGTGCGGGCGCCTTCGGGCGCGGGCGCGAGCGGGTTGGTACCGGCGGTGTCCGGGGCCTGCGTGTCCGTCATGACGCGCAGGGTATGCCGCGGCGGAGGCTTTGTGTACCCGTCGGTAACGGGGATTCACCGACTGCTCACACGCTGCCAGTGATCACTGGCAGTGAATGCGCTGATCAGGGCGTTGGGGCACTGCACCGCAGGATCAGTCGACCTCGCCCCTTCTCGCGAGGAGCAGACCGAGGGCGGTGAGGGGGGTGCGGCGGGGCGCCGGCTCCGGCTCGGGGACCGGCGTGGGCTCGGGCGCCTGGGCGGCCTCGGGTGCCGGCTCGGGATCGGGGTCCGGGGCGGCGGCCGGCGGGCGGGGTTCCCGCGCCGGTTCCGGTACGGCGGTGAGCCCCAGGCAGTCGCGGAGCGCGGCCTCGGTCTCCGCCGCGTCCGGCCGGGCCGCCGGCTCCACGGCGTGCAGCCGGTCCAGCAGCGGGCCCAGCGGCCCGGGGTCCGTGTCGCCCAGGGTGGCGCGGAGCAGGGCGCCCAGGGACCACAGGTCGGAGGCCGGGCCGGCGCCGGGCCTCGCCGCCCGCTCGGGTGCGACGAAACCGGCGGGCGCGTTCTCCGCGTGCCCGTCGCCGATGCCGAAGTCGGTGAGGACGACCCGCCCGGTCCCGGTCTCCAGCAGCACGTTGGCCGGTTTGAGGTCCCGGTGCACGATCCCGACGGCGTGGGCGGCGCGCAGCGCGCCGAGCACGGCGAGCCCGACGCGCGCGGCCTCCTCCACGGGGAGCGGGCCCCGGCGCAGCACCTCCCGCAGGGACTCGCCGGCCACCAGCTCCATGACGATCCAGGGGACGCCGTCCTCGGTGACGACGTCGTACACCGTCACGGCCGAGGGGTGCCGCACCCGGGTCGCGGCGCGGGCCTCGTGGTGGAGCCGGTGCGCGACGCGCCGGCTGTCCTCGTCGGCGGCCGGGTCGCCGGGCAGGAGGGGTTCCTTGACGGCGACCAGCGCCTCCCCCTGTTCGTCCCGGGCGCGCCACACGGTCCCGGACGGCCCGGAGCCGAGGCGTCCGGTCAGCCGGTAGCGACCGCCGATCAGCCGTGCGTCGGGCGGGTGTTCGCCGTCTTCGGTCATGTCACATGAGTACCGTGTGCACCATGCCGTTGTCGAAGCGGGAGGCCGGAAACGGGACCCGGGAACCGGGGCGGCCGGTCACACGGCCCACCGGTGCGGGCTGAAGCCGTGGGCGGCCTCGCGCAGGAGTGCGCCGGTACGGCCAACGCCCGCTCCCGCGCCGCCCGTTGCGGTACCCGCTGCCGGGTCCGCGCCGCACGCCCCGGCCCACAGGACAGCTGAGGGGCGTGTGCCCGGGGGCGGCCTCCCGCACGAGGTGCTCGCCGATCCGGCAGGTGCCCTACCGGACCACCGCCCGCCCGGCCCGGTGCACGGGCGCGACGCCGTCCTCGTGGACCAGCCGGTCCACGGGCCGCGCGCCGCCGGCGAGCCGGTCACACCCCCGTGGCCGAGAACGTGTCGACCGCCACGTCGAAGTACTCGCGCGCCTCGTGCACCTGCCCGACCGGCGCCGACACCCACACGTCGTACAGCCGGCCGTTCTCCTCCCAGCACAGGTCGTAGGTGTGGCGCGGGCCCTCCGCCGCGCTGAAGCCGTCCCAGCTGAACTCCCAGAGCGCGGCCGGGTGCCCGTGGTGCGTCATCCGGACGACCCGTCCGTCGTGGTAGCCGGGGTTGGTGGAGGGGCCGTCGGCGGCGGAGCGGTTCATCGCCGCCTCGGGGCCGCCCGGCTGGGGCCCGCCGACCCGGATGCCCAGCCGGAAGGCCCCGCCCGGCGAGAGGTAGAAGACGCGGGTGCCCTCCGGGCTGCGGGTGAAGTCCTCCGGTACGGCGAGGGAGAAGCCGGCCGGGTCACGGGCCGTGCGGTAACCGGAGGGCGCGGTGCGCGAGTCGGCGCTGGGCTTGGGCGGCGGTGCCGGTGCGGTCCCGGTCGGCGACGGGGAACCGGCCGTACCCCCCGTGCCCTTCCCGGTCGGTGACGGGGATGCCGTCGTGCCTTTCGTGCCGGTCCCGGTCGCCGGGCTCGTCGCGGTACCGCCCGGCGTGCCGCCGCCCCCGTCCCCGCTCCCGTGCAGCAGCAGCGCCGCGGCCGACACGCCGGCCCCGGCCAGCGCGGCGACGAGCAGGGCCGCGACCAGCGTGCCGCGCGGGGAGGAACGCGCCGGGGGCGGTTCCGGCGACGGCCGGGCCGGGCCGGCCGCGGGCGGTCCGCCGTGGGGCAGGTCCCGCTGCGCCGGCGGGTTCGGTGCCGGGGACTTCGGCGTGAGGCTGCCGCCGATCCGGTGGATGAGCCCGCCGCCGTGCGCACCCGCCGGGCCCGGATCGCCCGGCGCGGGCGGCGTCCGGCCGGTCTGAAGGTACGTCCACAGCATCCGCTCGGCGTCCGCCGCGCCCAGCCGCCGGTCCGGGTCGCGCTCCAGCAGCCCCAGCACGACCGGCAGCAGCGGCTCCGCCTCGGCAGGCGGGCGGATGTCGTCGGAGACGACGGCGTGCAGGATGCCGCCGAGCGAGTCGCGCCGGAACGGCGACTCGCCGCTCAGCACCGTGCACAGCAGCGCGCCCAGCGACCACAGATCGGACTCCGGCCCGGTGCGCAGCCCGGACATCCGCTCCGGCGCGGTGTACTCGGGCGAGCCGACGAACGAGCCGGTCTCGGTGAGCGTGGTGGCGCCCTCGACCTGCGCGATGCCGAAGTCGGTGAGGACGACCCGGTCGGTGCCCGACTCGATCAGTACGTTCGCGGGTTTGATGTCCCGGTGCAGCACCCCCGCCTCGTGCGCGGTGCGCACCGCGCTCAGCAGGGCGATGCCGATCCGCGCGGCCTCGGAGGCGTCGACCGGACCGTGCCGGTCGATCCGGTCGGCGAGCGAACCGCCGTCGACCAACTCCATGACGAGGTAGGGCCGTTCGTCCTGCTCCACCACGTCGTGCACGACGATGATGTGCGGGTGGCGTAACTGGCAGACCGCGCGGGCCTCGCGGAGCGTACGGTCCCGGCGGCGGCGCGCGTCGTCGTCCGGGAGCGCGTCGTCGGGCAGGAGTTCCTTGACCGCCACCTGACGGCCCAGCACCTGGTCGCTCGCCCGCCACACGACGCCCATGCCGCCGCGCCCGACGCGTTCCTCCAGGCGGTAACGGCCCGCGATCAGCCGGAAGCCGGCTCCCTCGGTCCCCATGGGCCCATCATGCCGCACGGGACCCGTGCCCCCCGGGCTACCGACCGGCCAAGACACACCGGTCAGCCTGCCATTTTCGGCCGACTCGGCGACCGCCGGGGCCGGTTCAGCCCTCGTCCGGCTGCTGCCAGCCGCGCAGCACCCAGGTGAACTGCTCGCTGGTCGTGGCCCAGTCCACGGCCGGCGAGGACATGTAGAGGGCGTACTCGGTGCCCTGGCGGGAGAAGTACGTCTCCTCGACCGCGTGCCGCGGCCCGGGCACGTACGGCGGGTCCTTCTTCAGCGCGGTCCAGGTGTACTCCCACCGGGCGCCCTTGCGGTCGCGGTAGACGTTCTCCTTCATCGTGACGCGCCGGTAGTCGACCAGCCGCTGGAGCTGCTGCTCCAGGTCCTGCTGGTGGGAGAGGGGGTCGGCGAAGTCCGGTGAGCCGTCTATGGCGATGCGGACGAAGTGCTTGCCGTCGTCGGGCGTGTAGTCGATCTGCTTGAGGTCGCCCTGGATGCCGTACACCTTGCGCTTCCAGCCCTTGGGCAGGGAGAGGCTGAAGCCCAGCGGGTCGTGGTACGTCGTCCAGCCGTCGGGTATCGCGCCGTCGGCCGCGGCCGTGTCGCTCTCGGCGGGCGCCGGGCTCACCTCTCCGCCGGAGCCGGTGTCCTGCCCGCCCCAGTGCTGGATCGCCACCGCCCCGGCACCGCCGAGCACCGCGGCCAGCGCGACGACCACCGCGAGGGTGCGCAGCCGCCGGCGGGGCCGGACGGGCGCGTGCTCGTACGGGGAGGTGGCGGACCCGGAACGGTACGGGGTGCCGGCGGAACCGGAACCGTACGCGGCCGTCGGGCCGCCGGTGCGGTGACCCTGGCCGGAAGAGTTCGCGCCGTAGCCCTGGGCGGAGGGGTCCGGACCGTAGCCCTCACCCGGGGCGCCCGGACCGTAGCCGGAAGCCGGGGTCCCGGAGCCGTAGCCGCCGCCCGACGTGCCCGAGCCGTAGCCGCCCGTCGTGCCGGCGCCGTGGCCGGGGGGCGGGGGCGTGCCCGGGTTCTGGTGGCGGCCGGTGGCTGTGGGGAAGCCCGAGCCCTGGGTCGGGACGAACGCCTGCGCGGCGCGCGGCCGGCGGTTCTCCGCCGCCTCGGCGAGCATCTGCTCGGCCTCGTCCGCGCCGGGCCGCCGGGCCGGGTCCTTGCGCAGCAGCGCGGCGATGACCGGGGTGAGCACACCGGCGTGGCGCGGCTCGTCCGCCTCCTCCTCGACGACCGCCTGCATGGTGCTCAGCGGCGAGGTCCGCCGGAACGGCGAACGCCCCTCGACCGCCGTGTACAGCGTGGCGCCGAGCGCCCACAGGTCGGAGGCCGGACCGGGGTCGTGGCCGCGCACCCGCTCGGGGGCCAGGTAGTCGACCGAGCCGACGACCTCCCCGGTGCGGGTGATGGTGGTGTCGCCCTCGATCTGGGCGATGCCGAAGTCGGTGAGCAGGACCCGGCCGTCCGCGCCGAGGAGGACGTTGCCGGGCTTGACGTCCCGGTGCAGGACCCCGGCGGAGTGCGCGGCGCGCAGCGCCCGCAGCACCCACAGCCCGATCCGCGCGGTCTCCGCCGGCTCCACGCGCCCCCGCTCCTTGACCGTGTCGGCCAGCGAGGCGCCCTCGACCAGCTCCATCACGATCCACGGGCGGCCGTCGTGTTCCAGGACGTCGTGCACGGTGACGACGGCCGAGTGGTTGATCCGCGCGGCGGCCCGGGCCTCGGCCCTGGTCCGGGCGAGCAGCACGCCCCGGTCGCTGTCGGAGACGTAGAGCGCGGCGGTCAACTCCTTGACGGCGACCTTCCGGTGCAGCACCTCGTCGTGGGCACGCCACACCCGGCCCATGCCGCCGCTGCCGATGGAGTCGGCGAGCCGGTAGCGGCCCGCTATGAGCAGGCCCTGCATCTGATTCACGTTGCCCCGCAATGCTCTTGACAGGGTCAGACTAAGGACCGGCCTGCCCCCAGGGAACCAGCGGGGTGCCAAGGACACCGCACTGTGACGATGGTCATTTCCGCGCGAGAGAGGGAACCGCACCGGCACCGCACGGCCCCGGGCACGCGCTGCTCAACCGGTGTAGCGATACGTCGCGGTAGCCTGCTCGTACAGGCGCGTCACCTCGTCCCGCTGCGCCTCCGGACCGCGCACCTGGACGACGTGGTAACGGCCGTTGAGCAACAGCGCCATGTTCCGCACGAACAGGTCCCGGCCCTGCCCGTCGGTCCAGGTGAACTGCCCCTCGGCCATGGTCCGTCCACCCACCTCGATGGTCCGCAGCCCGGTGGCCGTGGCCCAGCTGGAGTCGCGGTACGGCTGCAGTTCGCGCTCCTTGTCCCGCTGATAGACCATCGGATCGCTGCCGTACGCGGAGGTCCCGTCCCGTCCCGGTACGACGATCAGCTCGAAGTTCCCGTGCGCGTAGACCACTTGGCCGCTGCCGTTCTTCGGGGTGCGCGCCCAGCCCTTGGCGACGGCGACCTTGAAGCCGTCCGGGTCCTTGCGCAGGGTGAACCCGTCGGGGACGGCGGGGTCCCCGCCCGTCTGTGTCTCGGTCGCGGGCGCGGAGGCGGAGGCGTCGCCGCCCGGGGTGCTCTGCCCGGCGGAGGGGCTCGGGGTGTGCGAGGGCGCGGGACCGGTCTGCCCGGTGCCGCCGGTGCGGTCGCCGCCCGCCGCGCCGCTCTCACCCTGTTTCGGCATGAAGAGCATCGCGTAGGCGATCGCACCGGCCAGCAGGAGCAGGATCAGCAGGAGCAGGGTCCGGCCGAGGCTGCGCGGCGAACCCGCGCCGTCCCGGGCCCGCTTGTGCCGGCCGTGCGGATGGTTGGCGGGCAGCCCGGCGCGCCGCCGGCGCACCAGCTCGCCACGGCGCCGGACGATCGGCAGCCGGCTCGGGTCGGCGGGCGGCGTGGGGACGACATGGGCGCCGGCGTCCGGCTCGGGCGCGGACCGCACCAGCGACCGCAGCCAGCCGCTCAGCTCCTCGACGTCCGGCCGCTCGGTGGGGTCCTGGCGCAGCAACGACTCCACGACCGGCCGCAGCGGCCCGCACTCCTCGGCGAAGGCGGGCGGCTCGGCGCACACCAGCTGCACCAGCTCGGCCGTGGACTCCTCCGGGTACGGCGCGTGCCCCTGCACGGCACGGAACAGCAGCGCGCCCAGCGCCCACAGATCGGTGGCCGGGCCGATGGGCGCCGCCAGCTGCCAGTTCTCGTGCACGGGCCCGGCCTGCTCCGGTGCCCAGCGCTCGGTCACCGGCCCCACCACGGTCATCCGCACCTGCCGCGCCCGCTCGGCGGCGAGCGCGGTCCCGGGCCCGCGGCGCACACCGCCGGGCTGGTCCCAGCCACCGCCCTGCGCCCCGGAGCGACCGGCGCCGGAGGCGGCTGCGGGGACACCGCCGTGCGCGGGGGCGGTGCCGGACGCGGGTGCGGGTTCGAGTGCGGAGTACGGCGGGGTGGCACCCGCGTAACCGGGCTCGGTCACCCCCCGCGCCTGCCGGCCGTGCTCACCACCGGGCACGGACGCATGTCCCGGACCGTGGCTTCGGCCCGACGCCGGCGCCTGCCGCCCGGGCCCGGAGCCCTGGCCCGGCACGGACGCCTGCCCGGTGGCGGGGTCCGCCGGTGGCAGGCCCGGTCGGTGGGCCCCGCCCTCCGGGGTCGGGGGTGTGCCGCCGGGAAGGGGGCGCGGTGCGGCGCCGTGCCAGGGGGCGCCGCGCACCCCGTAGGGGTCGGCTATCCGGCCGGGCGGCACCGTGGTGCCGGTGCCCTCGCCGGACGCGCCGGAGGGGTACGACGGTGCCGCGCCGGTGCCGGTGTCGTCGGCGGGTGGCCGTGCGCCCGGCAGGGCCGCGTGTTCGCCCTGCTGCGCCTCGTGCACCCGGGCGGCGGCCCGGGCGCCCGCCCGGTACGCGGCGATGGCCCCGGCCCGGGCGGCCCGGATGTCGGCACCGCTCTCCAGCGCCGGCTGACCCACCGCGCCGGAGGCGCCGCTCGCCCCCGGCGCCGGGAGCCCTCCGGCCGCCCGCGCCTGGATGGCGGCCCGCCGCGCGGCCTCGGGATCGACGTCCCCGGCCGGTCCCGCGCCCGCCCCGCCACCGCGGCCCCCGGATCCCGCGGAGACCTCGCCGCCTCCCGTGCCGGGGCCAACGCCCCTGGTCGCTCCGCCGACGGAGCCCTGCTCGGCGCCGAACCCCTCCCCCGTGTCGCCGTCCTCGTCCTCGGGGGCCGGCACGGGGTCGTATCCGCACAGCGCCTCCTCCGCCGCGCCGGCCGCGAGACCCGTCAGCATCACGCGGCCGTCTTCGCAGACGAGGACCGTGCGGACGGTGATGTTGCGGTGCACCCAGCCGTGGGCGTGCAGCACCCGGAGCGCCATGAGCACGTCGGAGGCGACCTCGGCCGCCCGGTACGGCGTCAGCGGCCGCTCGGTGAGCAGGGCGGCCAGCGGACGCGCGTTCACCAGCTCGCTGACGATCCACAGGGACCCGCCCTCGGCGAACACGTCGAAGACCTGGTCCAGCCGGGGGTGGTCGGGGATGCCGGCCGCCGCCTGCGCGGCCTCGACGGCGCGCCGCACCGCCGGATCGGCGGGCCGCCGGGTGGCGGTCCTCGCCTCCGGCGCCCGGCGGGACGCGCGCTCCCGTGCGGTGAACCCGGCGGGCAGCCCCTCCGCGTCGAGCACCTCGGCCTCGACGACCTCCGGCAACGGCACCTGCCGGACGAGGACTTCCTGACCGCTGTAGGTGTCGAAGGCGCGGGTCTCGGTGAGTTCGTACTCGTCGGACGGCGGCAGTGGCAGGCGGTAGCGGTCGGCGAGCACCCGACCCGCGTAGTCGTCCACTTTGTCTCCCCCGGCCGCCCGGTTGGTCACATCCGTTCGCCCCGCGGCCCGTTTCGTACACGCGTCCGGCCGCGTACGGTCCGCGACCCTTCACGATACGTGCCGGAGGCAACCCGCATTGAGAGGATGACGGATTCTCACGTACCAAACCGGCGCACGGCGCCTATGACTTGGGTTCGAAGGACCTCGTCAACGTCTTCCAGGTGTCCTTGCGCAGTTCGCCGTGCCAGTCGGCGCCCTTCGCGGTGTACATCAGCGCGTAACCGAGGTGGTCGTTCACCACGAACCCCCGGTCGATCGTGCGGTACCCGGTGCCGCCCTCGACATAGGTGAACTCCCAGTCGGCGGTGTTCCAGTCGTGGTAGTCCACCTTCTCGATGCGGATCTTGTGGTACTGGGAGCGCACCATGGAGCCCTCCTGGTTCTTCCAGTCGGCCACCGGGTCGTCCTTGGGCGTGCTGGTCCAGGCGACGAGCAGCTTCTGCCCGTCGGGCCCGGTGTAGCGGTCACCGGCCGCCCCGCTGGACTGGTCCTTCCACCCCTTGGGCAGCCCGATCGAGTACCCCTGGCCGCCCTTGCGGGTGGAGACCACCGGAGCGCTCCCGTCCTCCTTCTTCGACCCGGAGGCGTCGTCGGAGGAGTCGTCGTCGGAGGAGCCGGAACCGGTGTCGGAGCCGGCGGACGGGCTCGCCCCGGTGCCCGTCGTCGGCCCGGTGCTCGCGGAGGCCGAACCCGCCCCGTCCGTCCGGGGCCCGGTGGCCGTGCCGCCGCCCGTGCCCTTGTCCCGCCCGGCGGACGCGCCGGGACTGGCCGCGGCCCTGGCCCCGCCGCTCTTGTCGTCCTTGCCGTCGTCGCCGCCCAGGGCGAAGGCCAGCACGGTCCCGAGCACGGCGAGCACGACCACCACGGCGATGATCAGCAGCGTCCGCTTCGACACCACGTCGGTCAGCGGGGCCCGCGGCACCGGCCGCGTCGGCAGGTCCAGGTCCGGCGGCGGCACCACGGGCCAGCCGGAACCCTGCTTGTCCGTGCTGGAGTTCGGCACGCCGGCGGCATCCGGCGCCGCACCGCCCGGCCTCGCGGCGGGTACGGCCCCCGGCCCGGCGGAGAACCCGGGCCGCGTCCCAGCGGGAGCCGCGCCCCCGGCACCCACCGCGCCGCCCGTCCCCGGCGCGGACGGCTCGCCCGCGCTCTTGGTCCGCGCGGCCGCCGCCCCGGCCGCCCCGGCCGCCTTGCGGACCGACCGCAGGGCGCCGCGCAGCTTCTCGCCGCCCTCCTCGCCCCGCTTGCCCGCGGGCCCGCCGGACTGGGCGGGCAGCGGGACCACCTGCGTGGCGTCCAGCGGCTTGGGCTCGGGCGCCCGGATGACGGCGTTGAGCATGGCCCGGGCCCCGGCGTCGTCCAGCCGCTTGGCCGGGTCCTTGGTCAGCAGGCCGTAGATGACGTCCCGCAGCGGTCCGGCGTTCTTCGGCTCCTCCAGGGACTCGGTCATCACCGCGGTGAGCGTGGCGATCGCCGAACCCTTGTCGTAGGGCGGGGTGCCTTCGACCGCCGCGTACAGCAGGCCGCCGAGGGACCAGAGGTCGGCCGCCGGTCCCGGCTTGTGGCCGCGGGCCCGCTCCGGGGAGATGTAGGAGGGGGCGCCGACGAGCATGCCGGTGGAGGTGATGGACGGGTCGCCCTCGACCTGGGCGATGCCGAAGTCGGTGAGCACGACCCGGCCGTCCTCGGCGATGAGCACGTTGGACGGCTTCACGTCCCGGTGCAGGATGCCCTCCCGGTGCGCGGAACGCAGCACGTCGAGGACGGCGAGGCCCACCTCGGCGGCGCGCCTGGGCTCCAGCACGCCGTCCTCGCGGATGACCTCGGCGAGGGACTTGCCCTCGACCAGCTCCATGACGATCCAGGGCCGGTCGTCCTCGTCGACCACGTCGAAGACCGTCACCGCGCTGTTGTTGCGGATCCGGGCGATCGCCTTGGCCTCGCGCAGGGTGCGCGTGATCAGGCGCCGCTTCTCCTCCTCGTCGATGTTCGACGGGAACCGCAGTTCCTTCACGGCGACCGTCCGGCCCAGGGTCTCGTCCTCGGCGCGCCAGACCGTGCCCATACCGCCACGGCCCAGCACGTCTCCCAGCCGGTACCGCCCCGCGAGGAGACGCCGCTCGTTCTTGTCCTGACGAGTCTCCTGACGAGGTGTACCCGCCCGCTCCGCCTCCGACATGCGTCCCCTCATACAACCCGCCCTGACAGAGCCTCCATTGTCCCTCACCCGACAAGTGCCCGACGCCCAGGGTGCCCCGGGCCGTGGCCCGCCCCCGCCGCCCCGGAAGCCCACCTGAAGCAGGTGTTCCGCTTACCGGGATGATGGGTCGTAAGAAGGGCGGAACCGGCATGCCGACGCTTCGGACAGTCCCGTCCATACCGGTGTCCCTGACACCGTCGCGGCTCGTCAGCGACGGCGCCCCCCGCCTCGAACCCGCGCCGCCCGCCTCCGAGTTGTCCCCTCTCACCCGGTACAACGGCCGCGATTCGAGCGGAGATCCCGGAAACGGCCACTCGTTCGAGTGAACGTCGGCCGCCGCTACAGCGGCACGATGTCGGGCGCGCCCAGCCTCGCGGCGTCCGCGGTCTGGTCGTCCGGCTGGACCTGGGACTCCCGTTCCGCCTCCACCCGCTTCTCGTAGTGCTCGACCTCGCGGGCGATCTGGTCCTCGTCCCAGCCGAGGACGGGCGCCATCAGCTCGGCCGCCTCGCGGGCGCTGCGGGTGCCGCGGTCGAAGGTCTCGATGGAGATGCGGGTGCGGCGGGTGAGGACGTCGTCCAGGTGCCGGGCGCCCTCGTGCGAGGCGGCGTACACCACCTCGGCGCGCAGGTAGTCGTCGGCGGCGTGCAGCGGCTCGCCGAGCGTGGGGTCGGCGGCGATGAGGTCCAGGACCTCCTCGGCCAGCGAGCCGTACCGGTTCAGCAGGTGCTCCACGCGGACCACGTGCAGTCCGGTGCGCGCGGCCGTCCGCGCTCGCGCGTTCCACAGCGCCTGGTAGCCCTCCGCGCCGAGCAGCGGGGTCTCCTCCGTGACGCAGTCGGCCACGCGCATGTCGAGCCCGTGCACGGCCTCGTCGACGGCGTCCTTGGCCATCACCCGGTACGTCGTGTACTTGCCGCCCGCCACGACCACCAGTCCCGGCGCCGGGTGGGCGACCGTGTGCTCGCGGGACAGCTTGCTGGTGGCGTCGGACTCGCCGGCCAGCAGCGGGCGCAGTCCCGCGTACACCCCCTGTACGTCGTCGCGGCCGAGCGGCACGGCCAGCACCGAGTTGACGCGCTCCAGCAGGTAGTCGATGTCGGCGCTGGACGCGGCCGGGTG
This sequence comes from Streptomyces sp. NPDC047841, assembly GCF_040704085.1. Lineage (NCBI taxonomy): Bacteria > Bacillati > Actinomycetota > Actinomycetes > Kitasatosporales > Streptomycetaceae > Streptomyces > Streptomyces sp. NPDC047841. Next base: position 220,167 of record NZ_JBEYRP010000002.1, on the reverse strand, counting down.
GGCCTTGTCCAGGTCCCAGTCGGTGTCGGTGGTGCCGATGATCCAGTGCCGGCCCCAGGGGATGACGAACAGGACGGACTTCTCGGTGCGCAGGATCAGACCGGTGGTGGAGTGGACGCGGTCCTTGGGCACGACCAGGTGGATGCCCTTGGAGGCGCGGACGTGGAACCGGCCGCGCTCGCCGACCATGGCCTGCGTGTCGTCGGTCCACACACCGGTGGCGTTGATGACCTGCTGGGCGTGGATCTCGTACTCCCCGCCGGCCTCCACGTCCTGCACCCGGGCGCCGACGACCCGCTCCCCCTCGCGCAGGAACCCGGTCACGCGCGCGCGGTTGGCCACCTTCGCGCCGTAGGACGCGGCCGTGCGCACCAGGGTGGCGACGAAGCGGGCGTCGTCCATCTGGGCGTCGTAGTACTGCAGGGCGCCGACCAGGGCGTCCTTCTTCAGGCAGGGGGCCACGCGCAGGGCGTGGCGGCGGGTGAGGTGGCGGTGCACGGGCAGGCCGCGGCCGTGGCCGCGGGCCATGGACATCGCGTCGTACAGGGCGACGCCCGAGCCCGCGTACACCCGCTCCCAGCCCTTGTGCTGGAGCGGGTAGAGGAACGGGACCGGCTTGACCAGGTGCGGGGCGAGGCGCTCCAGCAGCAGACCGCGCTCCTTGAGGGCCTCGCGGACCAGGGCGAAGTCGAGCATTTCCAGATACCGCAGGCCGCCGTGTATCAGCTTGCTGGACCGGCTGGAGGTGCCGGACGCCCAGTCGCGGGCCTCGACCAGGCCGGTGGACAGGCCGCGCGTCACGGCGTCCAGCGCGGTGCCCGCGCCCACCACTCCGCCGCCGACCACCAGCACGTCCAGCTCGCGCTCCGCCATCGCCGCCAGTGCCCCGGCGCGCTGCGCCGGCCCCAGAGTCGCTGTCCTCACCGCTGCCTCCCGCTGTCGCAGACTCGCTCGCGTCGGCCGCACCCGGTGGGCGAAGCCCGGTTCATCCCCTCCTCATGCCCAAATTCTGACCGGGCTGCCCGACTTCAGCCACCACGGGATCCCGTCCTGTGGACAACTTGCGCACAACCCTTGGAAGACACACAAACACAATCACGCATAACGGTCATATATGTACCTAGTCTGACAGTGCACTCGCTCGTCTTCTCCACAGCGGTTGCGCACCTGTCCCGCTTCGGCTACTGGAAGGACGGCCCACGCCATGCCCGCAGACCTCGCCGTCATCGGACTCGGTCCCTACGGCCTGCCGCTCGCCCAGGCCGCCGTCGCCTCCGGTATCCCCACCGTCGGCTATGCCACCGGCCCCGAGGCCGGCTCACTCAGCCCCGCGGAGCTGCGCCGGATGCACTCCGCCGGATTCCGCCCCGTCACCGACCCCGCCCAGCTCGGCCGGGTGCGCACCGCGGTGATCTGCGCGCCCACCCCGCGCGGCGCCGACGGCGGACTCGACCTCGGTCAGGTCGAGGCGGCCGCCCGCACCCTGGCCGCGCGGCTGCGCCCGCACACCACGGTCATCCTGGAGTCGCCGGTGCTCCCCGGCACCACGGAGGAGTTCCTGCGCCCGCTGCTGGAGGACGGCTCGGGGCTGCGCGCCGGCCGCGACTTCCACCTCGCCTACTCCCCCAGCCGGGTCGACCCCGGCAGCCGCGACCACATCCCCGCGAGCACCCCCAAGGTCATCGGCGGCCTCACCCCCGCCTGCACCGAGTCGGCCGCCGCGTTCTACGGCCGGCTCACCGACAAGGTGGTACGCGCGCGCGGGCTGCGCGAGGCGGAGACCGTGCAGCTGCTGGAGACCAACTACCGGCACGTCAACATCGCGCTCGTCAACGAGATGGCCGTCCTCTGCCACGAGCTGGGCGTCGACCTGTGGGACGTCATCCGGTGCGCGGAGACCAAACCCTTCGGCTTCCAGGCGTTCCGGCCGGGTCCGGGCGTCGGCGGGCACGGGGTCCCGCTGGACCTGACCGGGCACGCGACCCGCACCCTGCGCATGGTCGAGCTGGCCCAGCAGGTCAACAACCGGATGCCCCGGTACGTCGTCCAGCGCGCGGCCACGCTCCTGAACGAACACGGCAAGTCCGCGCGCGGGGCCCGTGTGCTGCTCCTCGGCGTCACCTACAAGCCCGACCTCGCCGACCAGCAGGGCACCCCGGCCCAGGAGATCGCCGTACGGCTCATGGGCCTCGGCGCGGCCGTCAGCTACCACGACCCGTACGTGCCCGAGTGGAGCGTCCTGGACCGGCCCGTGCCGCGCGCGGACTCCCTGTACGAGGCCGCGGCCGACGCCGACCTCACGATCCTGCTCCAGCAGCACCGGACGTACGACCTGCAGGGCCTCTCGGTGAAGGCCCAGCTGCTGCTGGACACACGCGGCGCCACCCCCACGGGAGCGGCGCACCGGTTGTGAATTCAGGCGCACGACCGTGCCTGGGCATGCGGAAGGGCCGGTCATCCGGTGGGGATGACCGGCCCTTCCGGCGTCGTGGTGACCGCTCCGGCGGCTAGCGACGGTGCTGGCTGTCCGCCACCGTCACCTCGACCCGCTGGAACTCCTTCAGCTCGCTGTAGCCGGTGGTGGCCATGGCGCGGCGCAGGGCGCCGAAGAAGTTCATCGAGCCGTCCGGGGTGTGGGACGGGCCGGTGAGGATCTCCTCGACCGTGCCGACCGTGCCGAGGTCGACCTTCTTGCCGCGGGGCAGCTCCTCGTTGACCGCCTCCATGCCCCAGTGGTGGCCCTTTCCGGGCGCGTCGGTGCCCCGGGCCAGCGGGGAGCCCATCATCACCGCGTCGGCGCCGCAGGCGATCGCCTTGGGCAGGTCGCCGGACCAGCCGACACCGCCGTCCGCGATCACGTGCACGTACCGGCCGCCGGACTCGTCCATGTAGTCCCGGCGGGCCGCGGCCACGTCGGCGACGGCCGTGGCCATCGGGACCTGGATGCCGAGCACGTTGCGCGTGGTGTGCGCGGCGCCGCCGCCGAAGCCGACGAGGACACCCGCGGCGCCCGTGCGCATCAGGTGCAGGGCCGCCGTGTACGTGGCGCAGCCGCCGACGATCACCGGGACGTCCAGCTCGTAGATGAACTGCTTCAGGTTCAGCGGCTCGTGCGAGGACGACACGTGCTCCGCCGAGACCGTCGTACCGCGGATGACGAAGATGTCCACGCCCGCGTCCACGACCGCCTTGGAGAACTGGGCGGTGCGCTGCGGGGAGAGCGCGGCGGCGGTGACCACGCCGGAGTCGCGCACCTCCTTGATGCGGGCGCCGATCAGCTCCTCCTTGATCGGCGCCGCGTAGATCTCCTGGAGCCGGCGGGTCGCCTGCTCGGCGGGCAGCTCGGCGATCTCGTCCAGCAGCGGCTGCGGGTCCTCGTACCGCGTCCACAGCCCTTCCAGGTTGAGCACGCCGAGGCCGCCCAGCTCGCCGATGCGGATCGCGGTGGCCGGGGAGACCACGGAGTCCATCGGGGCGGCCAGGAACGGCAGCTCGAAGCGGTAGGCGTCGATCTGCCAGGCGATCGAGACCTCCTTCGGGTCCCGCGTACGGCGGCTGGGGACGACGGCGATGTCGTCGAAGGCGTACGCCCGGCGGCCGCGCTTGCCGCGCCCGATCTCGATCTCAGTCACGTTGGTGGCCTTTCCCTATGCGTTGCAGCGCCTTCCAGTATCGCCGACGGGTACGGCGACGGCGGCCCCGGATGCTCCGGGACCGCCGTGGCGCGAGCCTCACGCGCGCGGGGGCGTCGCCTCCCGCCGCTGTGCTTACTTCTTGTTGCTGTAGTTCGGCGCCTCGACCGTCATCTGGATGTCGTGCGGGTGGCTCTCCTTCAGGCCCGCCGAGGTGATCCGCACGAACCGGCCCTTGGACTCCATCTCCTCGATGGTGGCGGCGCCGACGTAGCCCATGGTCTGGCGCAGGCCGCCGACGAGCTGGTGCAGCACGTTGGCGAGCGGACCGCGGTAGGGCACCTGGCCCTCGACGCCCTCGGGCACGAGCTTCTCGTCGGCGGTGACGTCGGCCTGGAAGTAGCGGTCCTTCGAGTACGACTTGCCCTGGCCGCGCGACTGCATGGCGCCCAGCGAGCCCATGCCGCGGTACGACTTGAACTGCTTGCCGTTGATGAAGAGCAGTTCGCCCGGGGACTCCTCACAGCCCGCGAGGAGGCTGCCCAGCATCACCGTGTCGGCGCCGGCGGCCAGCGCCTTGCCGATGTCGCCGGAGTACTGCAGGCCGCCGTCGCCGATCAGCGGGACGCCGGCGGGACGGGCCGCGAGGGACGCCTCGTAGATGGCGGTGACCTGCGGCACACCGATACCGGCGACGACACGGGTGGTGCAGATGGAGCCCGGGCCCACGCCCACCTTGATGCCGTCCACACCGGCGTCGATCAGCGCCTGGGCGCCGTCACGCGTGGCGACGTTGCCGCCGACCACGTCGACGTCGACGCTCGACTTGATCTTCGACATCCAGCTCAGGGCGTTGCTGTTGTGGCCGTGCGAGGTGTCGACGACCAGGAAGTCCACACCGGCGGCGGCGAGCGCCTGGGCGCGCTCCAGCGCCTCCGGGCTGGCGCCGACCGCGGCACCGACGAGCAGCCGGCCCTCGGCGTCCTTCGCGGCGTTGGGGTACTTCTCGGCCTTGACGAAGTCCTTGACCGTGATCAGGCCCTTGAGGACGCCCTCGTCGTCCACCAGCGGCAGCTTCTCGATCTTGTGCTTGCGCAGCAGCTCCATGGCCTCGGGGCCGGAGATGCCCACCTTCCCGGTGACCAGCGGCATCGGGGTCATGACCTCGTGCACGCGCCGGGTGCGGTCGCTCTCGAAGGCCATGTCCCGGTTGGTCACGATGCCGAGGAGCTTGCCGGCCGGATCGGTGACCGGGACGCCGCTGATGCGGAACTTCGCGCACAGGGCGTCCGCCTCGGCGAGCGTGGCCTCCGGGTGCACCGTGATCGGGTCGGTGACCATGCCGGACTCCGACCGCTTGACCAGGTCGACCTGGTTGGCCTGGTCCTCGATGGAGAGGTTGCGGTGCAGGACGCCGACGCCGCCCAGCCGGGCCATCGCGATCGCCATGCGGGACTCGGTCACCTTGTCCATCGCGGCCGACAGCAGCGGGATGTTCACCCGGACGTTGCGGGAGATGCGGGACGAGGTGTCGACCGCGTTGGGGAGCACCTCGGATGCGCCCGGCAGCAGCAGCACGTCGTCGTAGGTCAGCCCGAGTGTCGCGAATTTACCGGGCACTCCGTCGACGTTCGCAGTCATGACACCTTCCCCAAATGGCCTTGATCGGTGCGGATGTCCATGCTAACGGGAAGCGTCGCTAGCAAATTCCACGGTACGGGGTCGCTCCGGGCTTCGTATGTTCATACGGAAACGGCGGCGTGCCCGTTCGGTGCGGGAGCCACTACGGGCTGCGCGCAGGGGGGTTCACTGTTCGGCGAGCGCCCTCAGGCGGCTCAGGGCCCGGTGCTGGGCCACGCGGACCGCGCCGGGTGACATTCCCAACATCTGCCCCGTCTCCTCCGCGGTCAAGCCCACGGCGATGCGCAGCAGGAGCAGTTCGCGCTGGTTTTCGGGGAGGTTGGCCAGCAGTTTCTTGGCCCACTCGGCGTCGCTGCTGAGCAGCGCGCGCTCCTCGGGGCCGAGGGAGTCGTCGGGCCGCTCGGGCATCTCGTCGGACGGCACCGCGGTCGATCCCGGGTGGCGCATCGCGGCCCGCTGGAGGTCGGCGACCTTGTGGGAGGCGATGGCGAAGACGAACGCCTCGAAGGGGCGGCCGGTGTCGCGGTAGCGGGGCAGGGCGAGGAGGACCGCCACACAGACCTCCTGGGCGAGGTCCTCCACGAAGTGGCGCGCGTCGCCGGGCAGCCGGGACAGGCGGGTGCGGCAGTAGCGCAGCGCCAGGGGGTGGACATGGGCGAGCAGATCGTGCGTGGCCTGCTCGTCCCCGTCGACGGCGCGATGCACGAGCGCACCGATCGCCCCGTGGGCCGTGCCCGCCTCGTCGTCGCGCATCGGTCCATGGTGCCCTGCGGCCGTCCGGTCCGTCGCATCGTGCTCGTGGTTGTGCACCGAAGCGTTATGAGCAGGTGCGCCGGCACTCATTCCCTGCGCCCTCCCCTTCCGCTCGACCGACTCGTCCCCGAGAGACTCCACACCTCCAAGGATGCGGCATCCGCGCCGAAACGAGCAGCGCGCGTCCGGCGGGCCGCCGGCCGCTGCGACGGTTCGCCCGTCGGGCGCGGGCCCGGACGGCCGGGACAGCGGGGTGACCAGGGTGGACCGGGACGACCGGAATCACCCGGACGGCCCCGTCCACCGAACGGCACGGCGACGGCACGACGGCCCGCCACGCCACCGCGGCACCCGGGTACCGGCGGTACCCGGGGACCGGAGCTCGAGCCGGGCCGCCCGCACAGGGGCCGCGGGCGCGGACGGCACCCGGGATGTGCCCCGGCGCCGAGCGGCCCGCCCGGCTCCACGCTCGCTAGCGGACCAGTCCCCAGCGGAAGCCGAGGGCCACCGCGTGCGCCCGGTCCGAGGCGCCGAGCTTCTTGAACAGGCGCCGGGCGTGCGTCTTGACGGTGTCCTCGGAGAGGAACAGCTCGCGCCCGATCTCGGCGTTGGAGCGGCCGTGGCTCATGCCCTCCAGGACCTGGATCTCCCGCGCGGTGAGCGTGGGCGCGGCGCCCATCTCCGCCGAGCGCAGCCGGCGCGGGGCGAGTCGCCACGTGGGGTCGGCCAGCGCCTGGGTCACCGTGGCCCGCAGCTCCGCGCGCGAGGCGTCCTTGTGCAGGTATCCCCGGGCACCGGCGGCGACGGCGAGGGCCACCCCGTCGAGGTCCTCGGCGACGGTGAGCATGATGATGCGTGCGCCCGGGTCGGCGGACAGCAGCCGGCGCACGGTCTCGACGCCGCCCAGGCCGGGCATGCGGACATCCATCAGGATGAGGTCGGAGCGGTCGGCGCCCCAGCGGCGGAGGACTTCCTCGCCGTTGGCCGCCGTCGTCACGCGCTCGACACCGGGCACGGTCGCGACCGCGCGGCGGAGCGCTTCTCGGGCAAGCGGGGAGTCGTCGCAGACGAGGACGGATGTCATGACCGCCCTCCGCAGCTGATGCGCGTCACCTTGAGCCTCCAGGCTGGTACGGAATCGTCACCTGTGCGGTCGACCGTCTCGGACGCCTGCCCGAGCGCTTGTTTTCTCAACCGCATCCGCACTCTCAACGACGGTCACTCGAAAGAGTTACGGGCCCGCGTGCCGTCTTCGGCACTCTACGTGAGGGCGTCGACACGGTGCAGACATGCTCGACGGACCCACAACTTTTCATCACAACCTATGCCCCATTCGGCCCTTTTTCTTCCCGTTTCGCAGTGTCCGGGGCTAGATTCGCAATGAGTCATATTTTCATCTCCTTAGACCGGAGATGTACGGTCGTTGGCACCGTATCCGCCCAGAACGGCGACAAGGGGTCACGTAATGGCAGATTTCTCCCGCCTTCCCGGACCGAACGCGGACCTGTGGGACTGGCAGCTGCTGGCTGCCTGCCGCGGGGTGGACAGCTCGCTCTTCTTCCACCCGGAGGGCGAGCGCGGGGCGGCTCGGAGCGCTCGCGAGAACTCGGCCAAAGAGGTCTGCATGAGGTGCCCGGTCCGTGCGGAGTGCGCGGCACACGCACTGGCGGTGCGCGAGCCGTACGGCGTCTGGGGCGGCCTGACCGAGGACGAGCGTGAGGAGTTGATGGGGCGGGCGCGCAACCGCCTGGTGGCGGCCTCCACCACCAGCGGGGACACCGCTTCGGATCACTGAAGGAACGTTTCTGCATCACCATCGGCAAAGCATCCGTTTCCTTACCGGGCACGCACGCGCGTGCCCGTGCCTCGTCCGGGCGGCCCCCTCGTCTCCGTGACCCCTGTTCCTTCGGTGACCTCCGTGCCGTCTTCGGCGACCTCCGTGCCGCCGGCTACGCCTGGCCGCGCCCCGCCGCCCGCGCCGCCCGCGCCAGTTGCTCCAGCGTGGCCGACACCGCCGGCACCTGGGCCAGGTCGGGCAGCGTGAGGGCGACGATCTCCCGCCGTACCGCCGGTTCCAGCCGTACCGTGCGCACGCCCCGCGGCCGTACCGACTCCACGGCCAGCTGGGGCAGGACGGCGACGCCGAGGCCGGCGCCGACCAGGCCGACCACGGCCGGGTAGTCGTCGGTGGCGAAGTCGATGCGCGGGGTGAAGCCGGCCCCCTCGCACACCTCGACCAGCTGGCCGCGGCAGCGCGGGCAGCCCGCGATCCAGGGCTCGTTCGCCAGCTCGCCGATGGCGACGGTGTCCGCGCGCGCGAGCCGGTGCCGTTCGGGCACCAGGGCGACCAGGCGGTCCGTCAGCAGGGGTCGCAGGACGAGGTCGTCCCAGTCCTCGGCGACCGCCGCCCCCTCGTAGCGGAAGGCCAGGGCCAGGTCGCAGTCGCCTTCGCGGAGCAGTTCCACGGACCTCGGCGGTTCGGCCTCCTCCAGCGAGACGCGGGTGCCGGGGTGGGCCGCGCGCAGGGCGGCCAGGGCGGTGGGGACCAGGGTGGAGCTGCCGCTGGGGAAGGAGACCAGCCGGACGCGGCCCGCGCGCAGGCCGGCGATGGCGGCGACCTCCTCCTCGGCCGCGGTGAGCCCGGCGAGGATGCCGGAGGCGTGCCGGACCAGGGCCTCGCCGGCCTGGGTGAGGCGCATCTCGCGCCCAGTGCGGACCAGCAGCGGGGTGCCGACCGAGGCTTCCAGGGCCTTCATCTGCTGGCTGACGGCGGGCTGGGTGCAGCCCAGCTGGCGTCCGGCCGCCGAGAAGGAACCGGTGGTGGCGACGGCGCGCAGGACGCGGAGATGACGGGCCTCGATCACGCGTCGAGCATAAGGCAGGCTTGGACGGGACCGACGATAATGCGTCGACGCTTTGGGTCCGGATCGCTTACCGTGCCGGGATGAAGCTTCTCTCGGTCAATCTGGGCCGGCCCCGGCAGGTGCCCTACACGAACCAGCCGGACGGCCTGACCGGCATAGACAAGCAGCCGGCCGACGGCCCGGTGCGGGTGGCGGCACCCGGCCCCAAGGGCGTCGGCGCGAGCGGGCTCGCCGGGGACGCGGTGTGCGACACCCGCTACCACGGCGGGGACGACCAGGCGGTGTACGCGTACGCCCGCGAGGACCTCGACGCCTGGGAGCGCGAACTCGGCAGGCCGCTGGCCCACGGGTGCTTCGGCGAGAACCTGACGACGGACGGTCTGGACGTCTCCGGCGCGCTGATCGGGGAGCGCTGGCGGATCGGTCCCGCCGTCGTGCTGGAGGTGACGTCCGGCCGCATTCCGTGCGCCACGTTCCAGGGCCATCTGGGCGAGCGCGGCTGGGTCAGGAGATTCACGCGGATGGGCGCGACGGGCGCCTACCTCCGGGTGATCGAGCCGGGCGAGATCCGGGCCGGCGATCCGGTCGAGATCGTGCACCGGCCGGACCACGGCGTGACGGCGGCGATGCAGTTCCGCGCGGTCACCACCGAGCGGGAGCTGCTGCCCCGGCTGCTCGCGGCGGGCACGGCGCTGCACACCGAGACGCTGGCCAAGGCCCGCACGTACGTGGCCGAGCACGGAGAGGGGTGATCCGCCGGCGCCGCGGCGGGCACGGCGCGCGGACCACGGAGGCGGTCCGTCCGGGTCACTACGCTTGGGCCATGACAACGGCTCTGATTACGGGATCGACCGCGGGGATCGGTGCCGCGTTCGCGCGGCGGCTGGCGGCTGACGGGCACGACCTCGTCCTGGTCGCGCGGGACGCCAAGCGGCTGCGCGAGCAGGCGACGGAACTGCACGACCGGCACGGCATCGAGGTGGAGGTGCTGACCGCCGACCTGGCGCAGGACAAGGGCATCGAGGCGGTGGCCGACCGGCTCGGCGACCGGAAGAACCCGGTCGACCTGCTGGTCAACAACGCCGGCTTCGGCAACAAGGGCCGCTATCTGGACGTGCCGATGGCGGACGAGCTGCGGATGCTCAAGGTGCACTGCGAGGCGGTGCTCCGGCTGACGTCGGCGGCGGCCGGGGCGATGCGCGAGCGCGGCCGGGGCGGGGTGGTGAACGTCGCCTCGGTGGCCGCGTTCGTCCCGCGCGGTACGTACGGCGCGTCCAAGGCGTGGGTCGTGCAGTTCACCCAGGGCGCGGCCAAGGACCTGGCCGGCAGCGGGGTCCGGCTGATGGCGCTGTGCCCGGGGTTCGTGCGCACCGAGTTCCACGAGCGGGCCGGGATGGGCACGGACAACATCCCGGGCTGGCTGTGGCTGGACGCCGACAAGCTGGTCGCGGCGGCGCTGTCCGACCTCGCGCGCGGCAAGACGGTGTCCATCCCCGATCCCCGCTACAAGGCGCTGATGGGCCTGGTGAAGGTGGCGCCGCGCGGGCTGATGGGCGGGATCAGCTCCCGGACGGGGCGCAGGTACGGGCCGCGGTAGCGAGCGGGTGGCGCCGCCGTCCCGGTGGGAAGATGGGCGGGACGGTACCGGACCAGGGGGGCCGGAGGCGGCGCATGACCTTCGTACAGCTCATCGAGTGCAGGACGAGCCGGCTGGACGAGATGAACCGGCTCATGGACGACTGGGTCCAGCAGACCAAGGGGAAGCGGACGGCGACGCACGCGGTGGTCGGCACGGACCGGTCGGACGCGTCGCACGTCGTCGAAGTGCTGGAGTTCCCGTCGTACGAGGACGCGATGCGGAACTCGAACCTCCCGGAGACGGACCGGATCTTCCGGGGGCTGGTGGCGCTGTGCGACGAGATGCCGACGTTCGTCGACCTGGACGTCGTACGGGACGAGAGCCTGCCCGAGGGCATGGTGCGCGGGTTCTTCGAGGCGCTGTGCGCCGAGGGTGACCTGCCGCCGCTCAACGACCTGCTGGCCGAGGACGTTCACAGCCACGACCCGATGAACCCGCAGGACACCATCGGGCTGGACAACGTCCGCGCCGAGTTCCGGATGTGGCGCGGCGCCTTCGACTTCGCGTTCACGGTGGAGGACGTGCTCAGCCAGGGCGACCGGTCCTGCGCGCGGTGGACCTGGTACGCCGCGCACCAGGGCGATTTCCTGGGGATCGCGCCGACCGGCAACCAGGTCACCATGACCGGGATGACGCTGTTCCGGTTCGGCGACAGCGGCAAGATCGCCGAGCTGTGGTGGCAGCACGACCAGCTGGGGCTGATGCAGCAGCTGGGGGCGCTCGACGCGTTGGAGCAGTAGGCGTTCCCCAGCCGTCGCAGCACCTTGTCCCGGAGCGCGGATCATGGCATCTTGCGGATCCTGCCCCCGCTTCCGTGTGGGGGCGAGCCCCGATCTCCCTGCACGACGTGTAAGGGGGTCTTCGTTCCACAGGATGCCCTTGTGCACAGCAGTGACGCAGCCGGTACGCCCCTCAACTGGGATCTTTACCGCACGGCAGTGGTCGACATCCGTTTCGGGGACCGCACCCTCCGCGTCGGACCGCGTCCTTCGGGCACGGTCGAGGGTTGCTTCCCGGCACCGGCCCACGGCGCCACCATTCATGTGATCACCGCGTGGAATCCCCTCGGCCGTACCGCGCCGGCCGACGCCAACGCCCGCGCCCAGCGCCTGCTGCTCGACGACGTCCGCCGGCAAAGGCTCACCTGGTGGCCCGCGCAGGGAGGCGACGTACGCGGCTCGCACCGCGAGGAGAGCGTGGCCGTCGTCGGCCTGAGCGACACCGCGGCGCGCGACCTCGGCCGCCGCTTCGGCCAGGACGCGGTCTTCGCCTGGACTCCCCGCGACTGGCGCGTCCTGGCCTGCGCCACCGGTGCCGTGGCGGCCGGCGGATGGGCGGTCTCCGGGGCTGACCACGCGAGGGCCGGTCTGGCCGGGCCGCACGAGCTGCCCCGCGGCTTCACCTACGTGTGTGAGGACGAGCGGGGCATGTAGACGAGGGAGCGGGGGCGGCGCCGATCCCGGCCGGTCCGTCCGGTCGCCGCAACGCACGGTGCCCGGCACCCCCGAGGGGGCACCGGGCACCTAGTTCAGCTCAGCGCCGGGCTCAGTGGGCGTGGCCGTGGCTGTGGCCGTGGCCCGCGGCCTCCGGCTCCTCTTCCTTCTTCTCGACGACCAGGGTCTCGGTCGTGAGCAGCAGGGAGGCGATGGAGGCGGCGTTCTCCAGGGCGGAGCGGGTGACCTTGACCGGGTCGATGACGCCGGCCTTGATCAGGTCGCCGTACTCGCCGGTGGCGGCGTTGTAGCCCTGCCCCTTGTCCAGGTCCTTGACCTTGGACACGATGACGTAGCCCTCCTGGCCGGCGTTCTCGCCGATCCAGCGCAGCGGCTCGACCACGGCGTTGCGGACCACGGCGACACCGGTGGCCTCGTCGCCGGACTTGTCGAGGTTGCCGTCGAGCACCTTGGAGGCGTGGACCAGGGCGGAGCCACCACCGGAGACGATGCCCTCCTCGACCGCGGCGCGGGTCGCGGAGATGGCGTCCTCCAGACGGTGCTTCTTCTCCTTCAGCTCCACCTCGGTGGCGGCGCCGACCTTGATCACGCACACGCCGCCGGCCAGCTTCGCGAGGCGCTCCTGGAGCTTCTCGCGGTCCCAGTCGGAGTCGGTGGTCTCGATCTCGGCCTTGATCTGGGCGATGCGGCCCTGCACGTCCTCGGACTTGCCGGCGCCGTCGACGATCGTGGTGTCGTCCTTGGTGACGGTGACGCGGCGGGCGGAGCCGAGCACGTCGGTGCCGACCTGGTCGAGCTTGAGGCCGACCTCCTCCGAGATGACGGTGGCGCCGGTGAGGACGGCCATGTCCTGGAGCATCGCCTTGCGGCGGTCGCCGAAGCCGGGGGCCTTCACCGCGACGGCGTTGAAGGTGCCGCGGATCTTGTTGACGACCAGGGTCGACAGGGCCTCGCCCTCGACGTCCTCGGCGATGATCAGCAGCGGCTTGGAGGAGCCGGCCTGGATGACCTTCTCCAGCAGCGGCAGCAGGTCGGCGATGGCGGAGATCTTGCCCTGGTTGATGAGGATGTACGGGTCCTCCAGGACGGCCTCCATGCGCTCCTGGTCCGTCACGAAGTACGGCGACAGGTAGCCCTTGTCGAAGGCCATGCCCTCGGTGAAGTCCAGCTCCAGGCCGAAGGTGTTGGACTCCTCGACGGTGATGACACCGTCCTTGCCGACCTTGTCCATGGCCTCGGCGATCAGCTCGCCGACCTGCTGGTCCTGGGCGGACAGCGCGGCGACGGCGGCGATGTCGGACTTCTCGTCGATCGGGCGGGCCGAGGCGAGCAGGTCCTCGGAGACGGCCTTGACGGCGGCGTCGATGCCCTTCTTCAGGGCGGCCGGGGAGGCACCGGCGGCGACGTTCTTCAGGCCCTCGCGCACCAGCGCCTGGGCGAGGACGGTGGCGGTGGTGGTGCCGTCACCAGCGATGTCGTTGGTCTTGGTCGCCACCTCCTTCACCAGCTGCGCGCCGAGGTTCTCGTACGGGTCCTCGATCTCGACCTCGCGGGCGATCGTGACACCGTCGTTGGTGATGGTCGGGGCGCCGAACTTCTTGTCGATGACGACGTTGCGGCCGCGGGGGCCGATCGTCACCTTGACGGTGTCGGCAAGCTTGTTGACGCCGCGCTCAAGGGCGCGACGGGCGTCCTCGTCGAACTTCAGGATCTTCGCCATGGCAGCGGGAGCCCTCTCGGAAATCTGTGGGTGAAAACGCCGCGCCCCGGGCGCCCGGCTTCATATCGATCGCGGGGGGCCAGGGGCGCAGCTTCAAGCAGAGAGTCGCTTGAGGTGATTACTTCTCGATGATCGCGAGGACGTCGCGAGCCGAGAGGACGAGGTACTCGTCGCCGTTGTACTTCACCTCGGTGCCGCCGTACTTGCTGTAGAGGACGACGTCGCCGACCTTGACGTCGAGCGGCAGACGCTCGCCGTTCTCGAACCGGCCCGGGCCCACGGCGAGGACGGCGCCCTCCTGGGGCTTCTCCTTCGCGGTGTCCGGGATGACCAGGCCAGAGGCCGTGGTCTGCTCGGCGTCCAGCGGCTGGACCACGATGCGGTCCTCGAGCGGCTTGATGGCAACCTTGGAGCTGGCGGTCGTCACGATCCGACCTCCCCCTTCGGAGATCTCACGGGGTTAACTGTCTGAGGTGGCGACCAGGTCGATCCGTCGTCGCGGGTGCCGGACCTGCCCGTCGCGTTTGTCTGGCACTCTCCAGTGGGGAGTGCCAGAGCCGAGACTATGACCGCGATTAGCACTCGGTCAAGCGGAGTGCCAATTGCCCGCGGCGCGTCGGCCGGATTCGCGACGCGAGGGCCGCCGCCCCGGTGGGTCGCCGCCGCCCCCCGACCCGCCCCCCGACAGGCCGGACCTCACACGTAGTCCTCCAGGAAGCCCGCCGTCAGTCCTCTCCCCTGGGCCTCCGTCAGCACCCGTACCGTCCGTTCCCACAGCGCCGGCCTCCTCGACTCGTCGGGGCCCACCAGGACGATGTCGCCGGGGCGGAGGTGGTGGGCGCCGTGGGTGTAGGTGAGGCCGGCCGGGGTCAGGGCGGCACGCCACAGGACGAGCGCGGAGACGCCGCAGCCGGCCGCCGCGCGCAGGGTGGTGCGGTCGTAGGAGCCGTAGGGCGGGCGGAAGAGCCGGGGGCGGACGCCGAGGGCGGCGCGGAGGCGGTCCTGCTGGCCGCAGATTTCGGCGCGCTGGCCGGCGTACGGCAGTCCGGCCGGGGCCCGGTGGTCGACGGTGTGGTTCCCGATGCCGGCGCCGAGGGCGCGCAGGCGGGCGAAGTACGGGTAGCCGGGGGCGGCGACGCTGTCGGTGAGGAACAGGGTGACCGGGAGCCTCAGTTCGCGGACCATGTCGACGAAGCGGGGGTCCCGCTCGGCGCCGTCGTCGTAGGTGAGGAAGACGACCGGGTCGCGGGTGGGGACGCGGTCGACCACGGGGAGCGGGGCGCCGGCCCCGGTGCGCTCGGCGAGCGGGCGGGCCGGGTGCACCGGGGAGCGGGCGAGGGGCCGGGTCAGGCCCCAGGCGCGGTAGCGGTGGTCGGGGGCGGTGCCGTGCGGGCGT
Organism: Streptomyces sp. NPDC047841; assembly: GCF_040704085.1. NCBI lineage: Bacteria > Bacillati > Actinomycetota > Actinomycetes > Kitasatosporales > Streptomycetaceae > Streptomyces > Streptomyces sp. NPDC047841. The sequence goes on along the minus strand of NZ_JBEYRP010000002.1, from coordinate 205,068 downwards.
ACCCCTTCGGCGGCCTTCTTGCCGAGGCGTTCGATGGGGTCGACGGACTGGGCGCAGCCCGTCAGGAGCAGGGCCGCGGCGAGGACCGCGGCCGGGCCCCGAGCCCGCCTCACAGGTAGTCCTCCAGGCGGGCCACGGCGTAGCCCTCGCGCGTGACCTTGTTCAGGAAGCGGCGCATGTCGTCCACCATCGTGCCGTCCCAGTCGTCCCGGCCGCGGAAGTGGGTGAGGACGATGTCGCCGCGGCGCAGCCGCTGGTCGTCCTCGCGGTACTCCCAGTGGTCGACGAAGACCTCCTCGTTCCAGATCGGCGCGTACGTGATGCCGCATTCCTTCGCGGCGACCAGGGTGTCCTGGTTGTAGTTGCCGTAGGGGGGACGGAAGACGGTGGGGGCCTTGCCGAACTGCTTCTTCATGATGGCCTGCATGCCGCAGATCTCGTCCTTCTGCTCCTCGTAGGACAGGCCCGGCAGGTAGGGGTGGTGCAGGGTGTGGTTGTTGAGGGTGTTGCCGTAGGACCGCATCTTGCGGAAGTAGGCGTAGTCGTCCTTGACCAGGTAGTCGCTGAGGAACGCGGTGTACGGGACCTTGAGCTCGCGCATCATGGCGAGGAACCGCGGGTCCTTCTCGGCGCCGTCGTCGATCGTCAGGAACACGACCTTGTCCCGGGTGGGGACCGTGGTGAAGACGGGGGGCAGGTGCCAGTCCTCCTGGTGGTCCACCTCGAACCCGTCGCGTGCGGTGATCCTCGGCTTGGCCGCGGGGGGCGGCGGGGGCGTGAGCGGGACCTGGTCCAGCCCCCAGCGCCGGGCGGCGGCGGCCAGCCGGGCGTGTTCGGCGGCCCGGCGCGCCGCCGGGTCCTGGGGCTGGGGCTGGGCGGGGCCACCGTGACCGGACGCGGTGCGCACGGACTCGGGTCCGGCACAGCCGGAGAGCAGGGCGGCGGCGGCCAGCGTGGCGGCTCCGCCGCCGAGGGCCAGCCGCCGGAAATGAGTCCGACTTTTGTCATTTTGTACTACTGCTCGCATGGTGCCGGATCCTCCCAGGCCCCGGCCCGCGACCCCGCGCGACACCGCCGCCGGAGGCGCACCATCCACCGACTGGCCCACAATGTCCCGGTGAACGACCTCGCTCTGCTCCTCACCCCCGAAGGCCGCGCCCTCCTCGACGAGGTGCGCGACACCGAGCCCGCGCGGGAGCTGGCCGTGGCCACCCGGCTGCGCCGCGACCACCCGGCCGAGCTGGTGTCGGCGGCGCTCGGCCAGGCCCGGCTGCGGCAGCGGGCGGTGGCGAAGTTCGGGGCCGGGGACGCCGGGCGCATGTTCTTCACGCCCAACGGGGTCGAGCAGTCGACGCGGGCCTCCGTGGCGGCGTACCGGGCCGGGCGGCTGAAGGAGCTGGGCGTGGCCTCCGTCGCCGACCTGTGCTGCGGGATCGGCGGGGACGCCATCGCGCTGGCGCGGGCCGGAATCCGGGTGCTGGCCGTGGACCGGGACCCGCTGACGGCGGCGGTGGCGCGGGCGAACGCGGAGGCGCTGGGGCTGGCGGGCCTGATCGAGGTGCGCGAGGCCGATGTGACGGAGGTGGACACCGCCGGGTACGACGCGGTGTTCGTGGACCCGGCGCGCCGGGGCGCGCGCGGCCGGCTCTTCGATCCGGAGGCGTACTCGCCGCCGCTGTCCTGGGCGGTCGGGACGGCCCTCACGGCACCCCGCGCCGCACTGAAGATCGCCCCGGGCATCCCGCACGAGGTGGTCCCGGCCGCGGCCGAGGCCGAGTGGATCTCCGACGGCGGCGACGTGAAGGAGGCGGTGCTGTGGTTCGGGACCGGGGCGCCGGGCGCGGTGCGGGCCACGCTGCTGCCGGGTCCGCGCACGCTGCTCGGCCGCGGGCTGCCCGATCCGGGGGTCCGGCCGGTGGGGCGGTACCTGTACGAGCCGGACGGCGCCGTGATCCGCGCGCACCTGGTCGCGGAGGTGGCCGAGGAGGTCGGCGGGGGGCTCCTGGACCCGACCATCGCGTACGTCACCGCCGACGAGGCCCGGCCCACGCCGTACGCCACCGGTTACGAGATCACCGACCAGCTCCCGTTCAACGTCAAGAGGCTCAAGGCCCTGCTGCGGGAGCGCGAGGTCGGCACGCTGACCGTGAAGAAGCGCGGCTCGGCGGTGGAGCCGGAGGAGCTGCGCCGGAAGGTGAGACCGCAGGGGCCGAACGCGGCCACCGTCTTCCTCACCCGTGTCGCCGGGGCGCCGACGATGCTGATCGGCCGCCCGCTCGGCTGACGCTCGCGGAAACGGGCCAGCACCTGAAGGAGCCGCGCCGGAAGGCGAGACCGCCGGCCGCCCTCAGCCGCACGCGCGCGCCCGGTCCCGCAGCAGCCGCCGCTCCCTTTCGTTGCGGGTCAGCGCCGCCGCCCGCAGGAACTCCTCACGGGCCTCGGCGGTGCGGCCGAGGCGGGCCAGGAGGTCACCGCGGACACTGGGGAGCAGGTGGTAGTCGCGCAGCGCGGGCGCGGCGGCCACGGCGTCCACCAGCTCCAGGCCCGCCGCCGGGCCGTCGGCCATCGACACGGCGACCGCGCGGTTCAGCTCGACCACCGGGGACGGCGCGCGGGCGGCCAGCAGGCCGTACAGGGTGGCGATGGCGTGCCAGTCCGTCTCCTCGTAGGTGTACGCGCGCGCGTGGCACGCGGCGATGGCCGCCTGGAGGGTGTACGGGCCCGGGGGGCCGCTCGCGGTGGCCCCGGCGCGGTCGAGGGCGCGGATGCCACGCGCGATGAGCATGCGGTTCCAGCGGCGGCGGTCCTGGTCCTCCAGCAGCACCGGCGTGCCGTCGGGGCCGGTGCGGGCGGCGGCGCGGGACGCCTGGAACTCCAGCAGCGCGGTCAGGCCGTGCACCTCGGGCTCCTCGGGCATCAGCGCGGACAGCACTCGCGCCAGCCGCAGCGCGTCCTCGCACAGGCCGGGGCGCAGCAGGTCGTCGCCGGCGGTGGCCGCGTACCCCTCGTTGAAGATCAGGTAGATGACGTCCAGCACGGAGCCGAGGCGGGCCTCGCGGTCGGGGCCGTACGGCACCTCGAAGGCGACGTTCCGCTTCGCCAGGGTGCGCTTGGCGCGGACGATCCGCTGGGCGACCGTCGGCTCGGGCACCAGGCAGGCACGGGCGATCTCGGCCGTGGTCAGGCCGCCGAGCAGGCGCAGCGTGAGCGCGGTGCGGGCCTCCGGCGACAGCACCGGGTGGCAGGCGGTGAAGACCAGCCGGAGCAGGTCGTCGTCGATGCCGTCCGGGTCGGCCGGTGCGTCGTACGACGGCGGGGCCGCGGCCAGGTCGCGGCCGAGCTCGGCGAGTTTGCGGGCGTAGGTCTCGCGGCGCCGGACCAGGTCGACGGCCCGGTGCCGGGCCGTGGCCATGAGCCAGGCGCCGGGGTTGTCCGGCACCCCGTCCCGCGGCCACCGCTCCAGGGCGGCGACCAGGGCGTCCTGCGCCAGTTCCTCGGCGATGCCGACGTCCCGGACGATCCGGGCGACGCCGGCGATCAGCCGGGGCGACTCCAGGCGGAAGACGGTCTCGATGGCGTGCGCCGCGGCGGGCTGTGTCTCCACAGCCCACCATGCAACACCCTGGACGGCGGCGGGCCAAACGGCCTCAGCCCTCGGCGATCTCCCGCAGCTCGCAGGCCAGCCGCCACTCCGGGCCGTGGATCTTCAGGAAGCGCTGCGTCCACTCCAGCGCCTCGGCCCGGTCCTTGCACTGCATGAGCGCGTAGCCGCCGACGACCTCCTTGGACTCGGTGAACGGGCCGTCGGTCACGGAGACCTTCTCGCCGTTCCAGTCCATCCGGGCCGCCTCGGCGGAGGGGGTGAGCCCGGCGGTGTCGAGCAGCACACCGGCCTTGGTCATCTCCTCGATCAGCTCACCCATCCGCCGCATCAGCTCCGCGCTGGGGCCCCCGGCGGGGGCGGCGGACTCGTCGACGCGCACGAGCGACAGGTAGCGGGGCATGGTGACTCCTCCGGTCGGGGCGGCGGGTCCGTTCCCGCCGCTCACCCCTTGCGTCGAACGGGAGACACCCGGATCGACACGCTCGCGGAAAGAATTTCCGGGATCTTCTCCAGCGCCCCGGCGGCCGGGCGGCACCGGCTCAGCGCAGGGAGGCCCAGAGGTCCTTCGCCGCCGGTTCCCGGGCGACGACCCGGTTGGGGTCGGAGGGCGCCGTGACGACCGGCATGGTCACCGTCCGCACCCGGTCGGCGGTCAGTCCCTTCAGGCTCCGGCCGAGGCTCACCAGCTCGTTCAGGGAGTTCAGGCCGGTGTCGGTGGTGATGCTGGCGGTGACGGCGTCGGCGACCCGGTACAGCCGGGCCGGGTCGGTCAGCAGGCCGGCGCCGGAGATCCGCTCCAGCAGGGCCTTGACCAGCGTCTGCTGGAGCCCTATCCGGCCCAGGTCGCTGCCGTCGCCTATGCCGTGCCGGGTGCGGGCGAGGGCGAGGGCCTGCTTGCCGCCGAGGTGGTGGGTGCCGGCCTTCAGGTGCAGGTGGCTCTTGTCGTCGTCGATGTCCTGGCCGGTGGTGACGTCGACCCCGCCGAGCGCGTCGACCAGCTTGGCGAAGCCGGAGAAGTCGATCTCCAGGTAGTGGTCCATCCGGACGCCGGTGAGGGTCTCGGCGGTCTTCACCGCGCACACCGGGCCGCCCACCGCGTAGGCGCTGTTGAACATGGCGCCGTACGCCGGTGCCGTGCTGCCGCCGGAGGTGAGCGGGCAGGACGGGCGGGTGACGAGGGTGTCGCGCGGGATGCTGACGACGGTGGCCCTCGTGCGGCCCGCGTCGATGTGCACGACCATCGCGGTGTCGGACCGGGCTCCGCCGCTGTCGCCGCCGCCCAGCTCCTGGTTGTCCTTGCCGCTGCGCGAGTCCGAGCCGAGGACCAGGATGTTGAGGGAGCCGGTGGGCAGCGGGGAGGCGTCCGCCGGGGCGGTCGCGGAGGGGGTGACCACGGCCCTGGCCGGACGGTCGTCGCCGAGTGCGCCGTCGATGTCGACGCTCGTGATGTTGCGGTCGAGGTGCCGGTAGGCCCAGCCGGCCGCCGCCAGGCCCAGGACCAGGGTGCCCGCCAGAGCGAGGCCGACGATCTTCACCGCTCTCGAGCGCCGGCCCACCCGTCTGCCCGCGTCGCCTTGCTCCTCGTGTCGCGTCACGACAGGAACATAAGTCCGAATTATTAGGGGACTGTTAGCGGAAGCCGCCAGAGTCGGTTTTCTTGTGAAATTCTCATCCACGCGGCAGCGAACGCCCGTTCGCGCGACCTGGCGGAGGGGCGCCCTCCGCACGGACCGCTAGGCGGCCGGGGGCGCGTCCGTGCTCGACCGCACCACCAGGCTCGTCGCCAGCTCCACCCGGGTCGCCGCCCGCTCCTCCCGCTCGCTCCCCAGCTCCAGCACCAGC